>CAZXEI010000082.1:0-1521 GCA_964639775.1 uncultured Candidatus Saccharibacteria bacterium | reverse complement strand
AATCTTATCTAAGTACAGATGTCCTAATCTTATCTAAGTACAGATGTCCTAATCTTATCTAAGTACAGATGTCCTAATCTATATAAATAAATATTTATTATATTCTTCTTCTCTGAGCTTGTTGAAGTGGACCCATTGAGCTGGACAACTTTTCTAGGGATAGTTGTTTGCTTCCCGGGTAATAATTCTCAGTTTGCCGCGGTTCTTGATGAACCGACGGCCACTGAAGTTTATTTGCATATAATAGTTTAGTATTGCTTTTTCTTTTACTCAAGAAATTTGTTTCTGCTCTCCTATCAAGTCGATTATTTGGATTTTTCTTAGGAGCCCGGCTTCTCTGAAAACCGACGGCCACTGAGGTTTCTTTGCCGGGGGTTTGGGGGCAGAGCACCCAATTTATTATTAAAGCTTTTGGATCAATACTCAAAATGGACCTCAATTGGTGTTTTGTAACCCAGAGATTGGTGTGGCCTTGTTTTGTTATAAAATTCAAAGTAGTTGCCAAGTCCTTGTCTTGCTTCTTGAGTGTTCTGATAGTCTTGCAGATAAACATTCTCATATTTTACAGATCTCCATAAACGCTCTACAAATATATTGTCGAAAGCCCTTCCCTTTCCATCCATGCTGAAGCGCATACCGTGCCCGAGAATTATTTCTGCGAAGTTTTGACTGGAAAACTGAACTCCCTGATCCGTATTGAAGATTTCGGGACATCCATATTTTTCTAAAGCTTCTTCTAATGCTTCTATACAAAAAGACCCTTCCAAACTGTTTGAGAGCCGAAATGAAAGTACAAAGCGAGAAAACCAGTCTATAATGGCTGCGAGATAAACAAATCCTTGCGGAAGTCGAATATATGTTATGTCCGAGCTCCAAACTTGAAGAGGCTTGACTATAGAGAGATTTTTTAGAAGATAGGGAAATTTTAAATGTTGAGGATGACATTTTGATGTAAGAGGGCCTGGTTGACATCCGGCTATTCCTAATTGTCGCATAATTCCCTGAATACGTTTTCGGTTGACTGAATAGCCTTCGCGACAAATCATTGCCTTGATGTTTCTCGAACCAAATTGTGGGTATTTTGTATAAATCTCGTCGACTAGTCGCAAGATCTTTAGATCGTACTCGCTGATAGAGACCGGTTGATAATAATAGCTTGAATGTGGCAGCCCAATTAACTGACATTGGGATGCAATAGATAGATGTTCGTGATTTGAATCGATCCATAGTCGTTTCTCTTCGTGGTTTAAAAGCCTAGTTTTTTTTTAAGATAATCCATCTCAATGGTCATTTGGCCAATCTTACGTTCCATGGCTTCGCGATCCCAGTCTTCATTTTTACGATAAGTCCTTTTATCTTGAAAAATACCCTCAGCGCCATCTATTAATTCTTTTTTCCATTTCCCTACCTGAATAGGATGAACTTTATATTCACTAGCGATTTGAGTTAATGGTTTATCTTCTCTTAATGCTGCCAGAGCAACTTTTTTCTTAAAATCACCAACAGTCTTATAATCAAATG
>CAZXEI010000081.1:0-1546 GCA_964639775.1 uncultured Candidatus Saccharibacteria bacterium | reverse complement strand
TAGAGACTGGAACAAAAAACTGACGCTTCCTGAGGCGAGAGAAATGATGGAGGAGAAATACAAGGCAATAAAATTAGTTCTTAATTCTAATAAAGAATATCTATAACGACGGGCTACGGAATGCGGTCTTTCGTTCTTGCGTAACGGGGGGATAAAAGGGGAATTATCCATCTTAAATTTTCTCTGCTTCGCTTTTGCTAAAACAGAAAATATCGTAGGCGTGATTTAGGGCTTGACAAAATTATGATTAAGTGTTATTCTTTACTCAGATGCTTAAGGATGGCCTTAAGCACAACAACCCGCTAGATGCCTAAAAGGAGGCGCAAGATGGGTAGCAAGCTCTCTAACATGTTGGTCGGTCTTGGTTTCTTCTCTGCTCTCGGTACAAGCGAGAGCATCGTGAATGAGAAACATTACGTCAAGCGCGGAACTCCGCGCACCTGGGATTCCAATAATGGAGTCACGGTGATCTACGATGAAGAAGGAAGACCCTGGATCATTCGCAACAACTACGACGATGAAGTTGCGGACGCGATTCAATCAATGATTCACAATCATGATATGCAACGAGGAGCTTACGTTCCCCACAGCAACGATGGTGGTCACTTCGTCTGCGAGGTGATCCCCAAGCTCTAGCAAGTGTGTCAAAGACCCGAGCACGTCTTTAAACTGCTCTTTTTTCATACTCTTATCAGATGTAAAATTTCTGATAGTATTGATTATAATGAAAACTAAAATCTTGAATTCCAGACAATTAAAGAAAGCGGGGGAATTAATAAGATCAGGAAGTCTAGTTATCTTCCCGACAGAAACGGTATATGGGATAGGAGCAAACGCCCTGGATGCAAAAGCAGTTAGGAAAATATTCATTGTCAAAGGTCGTCCCTCAGACAATCCTTTAATTGTTCATATTGCTGAGAAAAGCCAGATTGATTTGATAGCCGAGATAGGGAATGAAAAGAAAGAGACAATCAATAGATTAATTTCAAAATTTTGGCCGGGGCCGCTAACTATTGTTTTAAAAAAGAAAAAAATTGTTCCAATAGAAATAACGGCCGGGTTAGAAACAGTAGCCGTAAGAATGCCGAATAATAAAATTGCCTTGAATCTTATCAGGCAAGCAGGAGTGCCGATTGCCGCTCCTTCGGCTAATATCTCCGGGAAAGTTTCAGGAACTTGTTTTAAACATGTTTTTTCTGATTTTAACGGTAAAGTCGAGGCGATTATAAAGTCAAAAAAATGCCAAATTGGGCTTGAATCAAGCGTGATTGATTTAACTACCGAAAAGCCAATTTTGCTTCGTCCGGGAGGGATTGGTTTTGAAGAATTAAAAAAAGAACTACCCGATATAGTTCTTCATAGTGGGAAAACGGATCAAGCTAAGTCTCCAGGGATGAAATATAGACATTATTCTCCTGATGCGAAAATAATTTTATTTGAAAATAAGAAAAAAGAAGAATTGATTCGTTATGCTTTGGATTTAAAAAAGAACGATTGTAAAGTTAAAATAATTTATTCTTCAAAAGTAAAAGGTTTTTCTAAAAAA
>CAZXEI010000080.1:0-1559 GCA_964639775.1 uncultured Candidatus Saccharibacteria bacterium | reverse complement strand
GCCACGAGTGATCCTGTCCCGCTGGTGGGAAGGATCTTCTGTCCGAATCTGGACGGACAGCGATGAACGACGAGGAAGGCCCCATGCGGCCCCCTCCTCCACTCTTGTTAAGCTCTCGCAGTGCGAGGGCTTTTTTCTTTTCATGGATTTCCATAAAACAAAAAGAACGGAATTGCACACCTTCCGTTCTTGTTCATTTCAGATTTAGTAACGACGCTCGTCTCGAGGTTTAGGCGGACGTGCTTCGCTTACCGCGATGTTGCGACCTCCCAACTGATGACCTTCGAGTTCGGCGATTGCCTTGTCTGCGTCTTCAGCGTTGCGATAAGTCACGAAACCGAAACCTTTTGAGCGACCAGAATGATCAGTGATGATGATAGCCTCTTCTATTTCGCCTAATCCGGCGAAAAGAGATTTGAGCTCTTCTTCACTCGTATCCCAGTCAAGATTTCCGATAAATAGCTTTTTTGACATAAATTAAATAACTAATAGAACATTTGTAGTCCCCGTGTTCTCGATACATCGTAGAATCAACTGTGCGCATTTCTTCTACTTTCTACGAAAAACGAAGTTACCTGATCATTATGCCTTATCGACTTGTAAAGTCAATAGGCGAACAAAAAATATCCGGGCATCACTGATGAAAACGAGCTGAAACAAAATCAATAATATCAATTGGCTTACTGGCTACTGACCAACACCTCTTTGAAAGAACTTCCGGTTGATGTAATCCCCAACTAACTCCGATTGAAGGGATTTTTAATTGTCCCGCTTCGTGCACATCTCCAAGAGTATCGGTAATGAAAACGCAGTCATCTGATTTGACACCATATTCATTTAAAATCATTTCAATCTTTATTTTCTTTTTCAAATGGATTTCGTTTCCCATTATTTGAATAAAATAATCAGACAGATGATAACGATTTAAGAATTTTTGAATAATATCCGTCAAAGAAGAAGAGACCACCGTCAGATTATAATCTTGGGCTAAGGTTTCAATTACCTTGTCCATCCCATCAAATAATTTGATATCGTTTTCAACCCTGGCTCTGTATTCTTTGAAAAAAGATTGGCCGAGGTCTTCTTCGGAATTTTTAATTCTGTGCTTTTTTGCCCAGTCGTTAATATTCCCATTAGCCGCTAAACGAAATTCATCAATCGTTAAGCCTGGTAATAATTTTTGATTAATCTCAAAAGCAACTGAAGTTGAATCAGCAATAACACCATCAAAATCAAAAAGAATAAATTTTTGTTTGTTCATTCAAGAAATAGAAATTACGGACATAATAAGCGGACATGTCCGATGTCCGATTATTTAAAAAACAAAATCTCTAATCAGAAAACCTAAAATACTATAAACAGCTTTAAAAAGACACTGATTCGGCGTAAAGCTGAAGATGATTTATTTCCGAAGAACTTAAATTGTCGGTCATAGATATAGCTTCTTCGATCAAATCACTTGATATCTCAACTTCTTGGCCCACTTCAAGCCATCTGTCCGCTCCTTCACTTTCCAGAGGAATTCTTTTTTGAACATAATCTTCAACATAAACCTTCTG
>CAZXEI010000079.1:0-1628 GCA_964639775.1 uncultured Candidatus Saccharibacteria bacterium | reverse complement strand
GAAAGTCCAAAAGCTGATGTCCAGAGAATTTATGGTTGGTTGATGAAAAACTTTGACTTAAGACCTATCTAGTCTGATTTTTAAAACTTGATAATGCTCTTAAAATAGGATATTATAAGGGTATTCAGGGTTTTTATGGATTTAGAAAAAATCAAAAAAGAATCAATCGAAGGCGTTAAGAAAAGCCAAAATCTGGCGGAACTAGAAGAAATATTCCGCCGTTATTTGGGGAAAAAAGGTGAAATTTCATTGGCTTTTCAAAAAATAACTCAAGAGCCGATTTCTCAGAGGAAGAAATCTGGGCAGACTCTTAATGAGATTAAAAAAAGTTTAGAAAAAGTCATCGAAGACAAGAAAAAATCTATTCAAGAAAAGATTCTTGACGAGAAATCAAAAGAAAACGCAATCGATGTTCATCAGCCCGGGGAAAAATTTTCCCTAGGCCATCTTCATCCATTGTCAGTGGTTGTTCGACAAGTTGAAGATATATTTCAATTGATGGGCTTTTCGATAGCAGAAGGACCAGAACTTGAAACCGAGTATTATAATTTTGATGCTTTGAACATTCCGGCAGACCATCCGGCAAGAGATGTTTGGGATACTTTTTGGCTGAACAAAAAAGGGAAAAACCAAGAGAAGGCTCTTTTGAGAACACACACTTCACCGAATCAAATACGATATATGGAAAAGAATGATCCTCCTTTAAGGATTATTGTCCCAGGTATTTGTTATCGTCATGAAGCAACAGATAGTTCCCACGGTTTTCAATTTATGCAAATTGAAGGATTGATGGTCGGAAAAGAAGTTTCTTTGGCTAATTTTAAAGCAGTAATTGAAAAATTCTGCACCATGTTTTTTGGGACAGAAACTGTTTTTAGAATTCTTCCCGACTATTTTCCATTTACTGAGCCAAGTCTTGAAATAAGTATCCAGGATAAAAAGGGGAATTGGCTTGAGATTATGGGGGCCGGGTTGGTTCACCCGAATGTTTTCAAATCAGCTGGCTATAATCCTTATGAATGGCAAGGATTTGCTTTCGGAATGGGTGTCGAAAGGTTGGCGATGATTAAATACGGCTTAGATGACATTAGGATGCTTTACCAGGGGGATCTTAGACTAATCAAGCAATTTTAATATGATTTTTAATTATTCTTGGTTACAAACTTTTTTTAATAAAAAACTTCCAGACAAAGGAGATTTAGCCAATCTTTTAAGTTGCCATAGTTTTGAGACGAAGGCAGTTAAAGAAGGGCTGGACGTATCTATCCCTCCGATTAGAGCAGGTGACTGCTCGAGTTATTACGGGTTAAGTCTTGAAATTGGATCTATCCTGGGATACCCGGTTAAATTTTCTCTTCCAAAATCACAAATTCAAAAAGATGATTCTAAATTGAAGGTGATAGTTAAAGACAAAAACGCTTGCCCTCGATACATGCTTACAAGATGGTCGGGCGTTAAAATCTTGGGCTCAAGTTCTGAAATTAAATCATATCTAGAAAAAGCCAGCTTAAGGCCAATAAATGCAGCCGTTGATTTAGCTAATTATTTGATGCTAGAAATGGGACAACCGGTCCATGTTTTTGATGCTGATAAAATTGATGGAAATTCAATAGAAATAAGGCAAGCTA
>CAZXEI010000078.1:0-1649 GCA_964639775.1 uncultured Candidatus Saccharibacteria bacterium | reverse complement strand
AGATTAAAAAGCTTAAAGAAAGAGGCATTAATCCTTATCCGTCCCGAGTGAAAAGAAGCCACAATATAGAGCAGGCCCTGGCTGGTTTTTCTGGTTTCGATAAAAATAAAAAAGAAATTTCTCTAGTTGGACGTTTAATGACCATGAGACAACATGGAGGTTCGGCTTTTTTCGATATTCAAGATCACAATGGTCGCATCCAGGGATTTATAAAAAAAGATACTGTCGGACCGGAAGCATTTTCTTTTTTTAAAGACAACATTGATCTCGGAGATTTCATTCAAATAAATGGTGTTCTTTTCTTAACAAAAGTAGGCGAGAAGACTTTAGAGGTTCATGATTTTCGGCTTGCTGCTAAAACTATTTTCCCTCCACCCGACGAATGGTATGGCCTAAAAGACCCGGAATTAAAATATCGCCAAAGATATTTAGATATTTTATTAAATCCAGAGACAAAAAATATTTTTATCGCGAGATCTTCGATTATCAAAGAAATTAGATCATTTTTAGATAGAAGGAAATTTTTAGAAGTTGAAACCCCTATCTTGCAGACACAATATGGAGGGGCGAAAGCTCGACCTTTTCGCACTCATCTGAATGCACTAGATATGGATCTGTTTCTTAGAATTGCCCCTGAGCTTTACTTAAAGAGATTATTAGTCGGAGGGTTTGAAAAAATTTATGAATTATCTCGAAATTTTAGAAATGAGGGGATAGATCGAACGCATAATCCTGAGTTTACAATGCTCGAATTCTATTGGGCCTATGCTGACTATAGAGACTTAATGAAACTAACAGAAGAATTATTCTTGACGTTGGTTAAAAAATTACATAATGCATCTTATTTTGAATACGATAAGCGTAAATTAGATTTCAGTTTACCTTGGCCTCGAATTGATTTCCAGGAATTAATCAGGAAAGAAACAGGAATCGTGCTAGAAGAATTGAATGATGTCGCTTTAACAAAAAAGGCACAAGATCTGAAAATAGATATTCCTAAAGGAGCAAGCAAGGCTGAGGTGGCTGATTTAATTTACAAAAAATATTGCCGTCCAAAAATATGGCAACCTACGTTTGTTATTCATCATCCTGTTGGTTCTTTCCCTCTAGCCAAAGAATCTGAAAAAATATCTGGAAGAACAGAAAATTTTCAATTAGTTGTAGCTGGTTGGGAATTATTTAACGCTTTTTCGGAACAGAACAATGCTATGAGGCAAAGAGAAGTTTTTGAAGCTCAAGAAAAAATATTTTCAGAGGGATTTGAAGAAGCATTAAGAATGGATGAAGACTTTTTAATGGCGCTGGAATACGGGATGCCGCCGGCGGGGGGGCTAGGGATGGGAATTGACCGTCTGGTTGCTCTATTAACTGATTCCCGGACATTAAGAGAAGTTATTTTGTTCCCAACAATACGCCCAAAATGAGATTATGTTAAGCATTGAATTTATCCGCAACAATTTAGAATTAGTTAAAAAAAGCTGCCAAGAGAGAGGAGCGGATTTTGATTCGGGAAAATTCATAGAAATGGACAAAAAGAAAAGGGCGATTAATTCTTTAATTGATGAATTGCGACATCAAAAGAATGAATTAAGTCGAGAAAAAAATCTTTCGCCGGACGAGATTTTGCTGGTCACCTTCACCAATAAGGC
>CAZXEI010000077.1:0-1661 GCA_964639775.1 uncultured Candidatus Saccharibacteria bacterium | reverse complement strand
TGAAAAAGTCAAATTGACCGATTCCGCTGTCATGCCTGCGCAGGCAGGCATCCAGTTTGTTTTTAGCTTCCTGGATTCCCGCCTGCGCGGGAATGACGTCTGGAGTTGCCTCTTTTTGTTAGAAGTTCTTATATTTATTTTTCTATTTATTTAAATAATTCTTATGAAATAAATTCATCGAACCTGATTTTAAATTATACGATGCAAGGAAATGGTTTGATAAATATTGTTCAGGACAATTTAACAAAAAATTAAATATTTCTAATTTAAAAATTGGTGTTCCGAAACAGTGTTTTCAAAAAGGCGTTGGCCAAGAAATGATAAAATGGACTGAAAAAAGCATGGATCGCTTTAAAGAGTTGGGAGCGGAAATCATTTCAGTTGATTTGCCTAGTTTAATGTTTGCTTTGCCGGCCTATTATATTATTGCTCCTGCTGAAGCGAGTACCAATCTGGCTCGATATGACGGATTAAGATATGGTCATAGGGAGGAAGCAGATTCTTTAAAGGAAAGCTATGTTCAATCAAAGAGTGCCGGTTTTGGTCCGGAGGTTAAAAGGCGTATTATGTTAGGAACTTATACCTTGTCTTCTGGTCATTACGAGGCTTATTATCAAAAGGCACAAAAAACACGTCAGTTAATTCGTCTTGATTTCGAGAAAATTTTCCAAAAAGTTGATATAATTTTAATGCCTACTACGCCGACTCCAGCTTTTTCTATTGGTGAAAAAGTTGATGATCCGGTGGCAATGTATTTATCAGATTTATTAACGGCTTCAGTTAATTTAGCCGGATTGCCGGCAGTTTCAATTCCGGTTGGTAAAGAGGGGTCATGTCCGATAGGGATGCAGTTGATTGGCGCTCCTTTTTCAGAGGAATTTATTCTTTCAGCTGGACATTATTTAGAAACGTCTTTGTAAAAACATGGAACAATTAATTGAGATTATTAATTATTTAGGTTCACCGGAGATACGCTCTCGTTTTCTCTGGCTTCAGATAATTTTTTGGATTTTAACGATCTATTTCATTTTCGGTATTTTTTATTTTGGTCGCAAAGGTCAATATTTTTATGATCGTCAACGCCGATCTAGATTTTGGAAAGAATACAAGGAAGAATTTTCAACCAGCCAGAAGAATGAAAAGAAATGGGCTGGAATAGAAAAATATTTAAAAAGTGATTTGGTTTCAGATTACAAAAAAGCAGTTATTGAAGCGGGGATACTTTTTAGTAATGTTTTGGATGCAGCTGGAGCGGGTGAAGGGAGTTTTGAGGAAAAATTGAATAAAGTGATGCCAAATCCTTCTTTTGATATTGATAAGCTTTCTAAGGCTCATCATATTTATCTTGGAATCGTTAATAATCCTGAGACGCCGGTTAGTTTAAGTCAAGCCAAAGAAGTTATCTCTTCTTATCGACAAGGCTTAATTGAGTTAAAATATTTCTGATTTCCTTGACTTGTCTCACTTATTCGTTATATAATATCCCCGTATTACGAGCGGGGTGGAGGAGTAGTACCTCGTCAGTCCCATAAGCTGAAGACGCCCGTGCAATTCGGGCCCCCGCAACATAATAAAGGGCGGTGTAGCTCAGAGGTTAGAGCAGTGGCATCATAAGCCATGTGTCGCGGGTTCGAATCCTGCCACCGCTACTTTATATTCAA
>CAZXEI010000076.1:0-1662 GCA_964639775.1 uncultured Candidatus Saccharibacteria bacterium | reverse complement strand
AGACAAATCATTCGTCGATTCCCCAAAAACTGTTACCCCTTCTTGAGAAAAATTAAAGAAAAAACAAAAAAATAGCCCGGCCGTCAGAATAATGATAGTAAAATATTTATTCATCAACTTCGCACTGCTTTTTAAAAGTTGAGGCCTGGGCGGGAATTGCACCCGCGTATAAGGGTTTTGCAGACCCTTGCCTTGCTGCTTGGCTACCAGGCCTTTAATCAATTTCTTTTTCGACTTCTCTTAACAGTTCGGCAATCCGACTTGATGCTTCCAATCCTCGGTCGAGATAAAACCCAATTTCTGGCATCAATCTCATGTTTAATTTAACCGCTAATTCTTTTTTAATCAATCCTTTTCTGAGATTAATTTCTTTTAACGTTTCTTCTTCCGAGTTTTTAGGCCAGATGCTGACATAAATTCGGGCATAGTCAAATTTATTTGAAATTTCAGCTGAAGCAACTGTAACTCTTTCGGCCGGCCATTCTTGCCGATTAATAATTACAGCTGCATGCTTGGCAATATCCCGACTTAATCTTTGGACTCTTCGTGACATATTAAATCATATCGATAAAGTAGGCCTCTATCAGATCACCTTCCTCTATTTTTCCCGTGCCCTCATACAAAATTCCAGCCTGTTGGCCCTTGGGGACAGTATCCGCTTTTTTCTTTCGACATTCTAAAGTAATAATTTTACCCTGACCTATTTTTTCTTTCCCCCGATAAACGTCTAATGTCGCTCCTTTTTCAATTTGACCACTAATAACATTGCCTCCAATAATTTGGCGATTTTTTTCTGTTTTGAAGATGGCTAATATCTCTAATTTACCAACCTCTCGTCGAACGGCCTCTGGTTTACGATGCCTTTCAACCAATTCTCCTACATATTCGTTTAGCTTATAGATAACATCAAAATTCTTAAAACTAACTTTGACTTTATCAAGAGATCCTCTGACTCCCGGGTTAAGCCCCACATTAAAACCGATTATTTCCGCCCCGACTGTTTGGGCCAAATTAACATCATTTTGAGTCACTCCTCCCGTTTTGGCCTCGATAATATTCAACTTAACTTTATCTTGCGGGAGCTCTTTTAAAATAGCTTCTATCGCTTCCAGAGAAGAGTGAACATCTGCTTTAATAATCAAATTACACCCTTCTTCTATTTTTTCCGACTGACAAGGCTTATCAGATTTTGTTTTTTCTTCAGCTTCCGACAAATCTTTATAAACACAGAATGATTCCCCCGCCCTAGGAACTTGATTAAAGCCCATCAATATCGCTGCTTCGCCTGGATAGACTTCCTTAATTAATTTTTCTTGAGGATTAAAAATACTTTTTATCCGTCCGCAAGATGAATCGGTCCCGATAATATCTCCTGTTTTAAGAACTCCTTTGTCAATTATTACTGTTGCCACTGGCCCACGGAAGGAGTCTTGGTGAGACTCTACAATTACCCCTTGAGCTTGAGCCTCCGTCTCAGGTTTTAAGTCCTCCATTTCAATCATAAGCAACACCATATCCATTAAAGCATCCATTCCTGTTCCTATTTTAGCTGAAATTTCTAAGGCCGGGATCGAACCTCCCATTGATTCAACCGTTATCCCTTCCTTGTTAAGCTGTCCTTTAATGCTATTTAATTTCTCTGAAGAAATATCTATTTTATTA
>CAZXEI010000075.1:0-1824 GCA_964639775.1 uncultured Candidatus Saccharibacteria bacterium | reverse complement strand
CTTGTACCAAATTTTTGCGATTAAATTTTGTTCTTTTAAATTATTCTGTTAGGCAGAATCAAATTAGATGATAAAAGATTTAATTGCTATAATAAAATCATGCAAAAAATAGCGACATATTTATTCATTTGTTCATCAATTATCTTTGGGATTGTCGGAATCATGATGGTTCTAACATCTCCTGGATCGGGCGAAGCAAGCTCTGAGTTGAATATGATACTCGAGAAGTTTTTGCTTATGACGATCTTTGTTATTCTCCCATCATTTGCATTGAGCGTTGCTGGGAAATATCTCAAAGATAAATCATAATTTGGCGAATTTATAGAATATGGCTAAGAAATTTAAATTGTTCTTTGCTTTTTGGCTTGTTTCTGGCCTGATTTGGCTTTTTGCGGTTGCTAGACACATAATAGTCAGAAATGATGTGACGGGAGCGATAATTTATATGATTGCTGCCGTAGCTTCTTTTATATTGGCTTTTGCCTATTATAAGCAATATTAAATTATTTAACTTTAAAATAATTATGAAATCTATGCGTACAAATTGGATGTTGGGTTTTCTGGGATTCATGGGAATAAAAGGCATATCGGCTCTCATGGCCACCGATTATGTCGGAGCCATTTGGCTAGTCTGGTTCGTCTGGTTTGCTTATTTTATTCCTCGGAAAAAACAATAAACGGCGATGGGTCTTTATAATGCATGAATGCCTATAGAGATCTTCTTTAATCTAGCAAAGAAATGATCTTGTGATAAAATATCAAAGTAAAAAAATATAAAAATAAAACATGAAGAAAACAAATCTGTTTTTAATTGGTGCGTTAGTTGTAATTGTATTAATAGTTTTTATCATTGGGAATTTGGGTAACAAAGAATCAGAAGAGATCCCTTACGATCAAATAGTTGCTCGTTTTGAATGTGATAACGATCAATGGATTGATGTTGTTTATTACAATCATGCGGAAAAACCTTCTTATGCTGAGTTAGTTTTGAGCGATGGGCGAGAGCTTACGGTTTATCAAGCCATTTCAGCTAGCGGAGCCAGATATCTAAGCGAAGATGAAAGCATTGAGTTTTGGACAAAAGGAGAAGATGTTGTCTCTTTTATGGAAAACGGTGAAGCGATTTTTGAAAATTGTTTAGCTGTTGGTGACAATGCTCAATTAGCTAATCCGGCTTCAACCTATTGTGTTGAGCAGGGAGGAGAATCTGATATTAGAACAATGGCTGATGGTTCTCAAAAAGGATTCTGTCTCTTTGATGACGGTTCTGAGTGTGAGGAATGGGCATTCTTCCAAGGAGAATGTGAGGCAAGTACGGTTTTTTGCCACGATTTATGCGGAGATGGGGTTTGTGAAGAGACTGCTTGTGAAGAAGACGATTGTCCTTGCCTGGAAACAGCAGAAACATGTCCCGAAGATTGCTTGGATTAAAAAATAGCAGAAATTAAAACAATAAAACGGTGCCTTTTTAGGCATCGTTTTTTGATTTAAAAATAGTAAGACTTTTTGGGCATAAAAGAAAAATATGTTACCAAATAGGATATAATGAATAATGTTAATTGCAATTTATTTAAATTAATATGAAAATTATCTATTGGATCCCCCGGATCTTAAGTATTTGTTTCATTGTTTTTTTATCCTTATTCTCGCTTGATGTTTTTTCTGAATATAGTGGTTGGAGTGTTATTTTGCCTTTACTAACACATTTGATTCCTTCTTTTGTTTTATTGGGAATCGTTTTAATCGCTTGGAGATATGATCTGGTCGGAGCAATTGGGTTTATCGGCATGGCTATCTTCTATATTCTTTTGATAGGATTCGATC
>CAZXEI010000074.1:0-1828 GCA_964639775.1 uncultured Candidatus Saccharibacteria bacterium | reverse complement strand
TTAGTTGAATGTAAATATTATATTTATCCAAATTGACTAAATTAAGAGCTTGGAAGTCTGGAGCAAATTCTTTTTCTAAATATTCCGCATCGTCAGCCCCAATTCTAAAACAAGCCAATGTTCCGACATTACCAAAAACAGCATCCCTTATTGAATCCTCCATCTGAGTGATATATTGATGAGTGATAATCAAGTTAAGACGATATTTGCGAGCTTCTGAAAATATATTAGTAAAAGACTTGGTTGCAAAGTTTTGGAACTCGTCAACATAGAGATAAAAATCTCGACGGTCCTCTTCCGGGATATCAACTCGTGACATCGCTGCAATTTGGAGCTTTGTTACGATTAGAGCCCCTAAAAGGCTCGAGGCGTCTTCGCCAACTTTACCTTTTGATAAATTAACTAAAAAAATCTTACCACTATCCATCGCCTCTCTAATGTCGATAGAGGTTTTCACTTGACCAACAATCCCGCGGATTAAAGGAGCTGAAATAAGTTGCCCTATCTTATTTTGGATAGCCGCTGTTGCCTCAATCTCGTATCTTTCACTATAGCGAGCAAATTCTTTTAACCAAAAAGACCTTACTACCGGATCGCTCACTCTTTTAACTACTTTTTCGCGATAACCAGTATCAGACAATAATCTGTTAATCCCTAAAAGAGTGGCCCCCGGATGTTCTAATAGGGCTAAAATGGCATAATTTAAGATATATTCCATCCGTGCGCTCCAAACATCGGGCCACATTTTCTTAAAAGCCCCCATCAACCCACTAGCCACTAAATGCCTCATCTCAGCTGGCACTCTTTCCATAACATTAAAGGCAACTGGGTTTTCCATGTCAGAAGGGTTGAGATAGATAACATCATTAATCCGATTAGGTGGAACAAAATCTAAAAGACTATCAACTACTTCTCCATGCGGATCAATAAAACCCAATCCTTGGCCATTCTCAATATCTTGAATGGCCATGTTTTTCAATAATTCAGATTTACCCATGCCCGTTTTCCCGACAACATAAAAATGTTGGCGGCGATCGGCTTGCTTAATGCCAAAACGTTGTTCTTTTCCTCGAAAATTAGTCTCCCCCAAAAAAGTAATGTCTTTGGTCATACCAAAGTCATCTTATCATAATTAGTCATTGCTTGAAACCAGATTTATCCTATCGGTAAATTAGTTGGTGGCTCGCCTTTTTTAGCTCTAATTCTATCCAGTCCGGCGGCTGAAGCCATCATTCTGCTTGGGAAATGAAAGAGCGTTGCTAACTCTTCCGTATTTAATACATATACTTCTCTCTTCTCTGGATATCCGGGAGCCAATCTATTAAGATAGTGCCAAAAAACATCTCTTTGTTTGCCATAAAGTCGTTTTTTCTCAAATGGAGGATATTTGATTGAAGTAGATTTTGGTTTAAAACTATTCAAATGCTCGGTATTAAAACCTAAAAAGAAATTGATTGGAATGGTTACTCGAGGTTTAAAAAAAACATCTTTTTTAGCTAAATACATAATTCTAATAAAACACTCAAAGCTAGGTTTGCTTGCTTTTCTGTCGATCGCTTCGGCTATTTTTTTATCAGACTCTAATATCTCTTGCAAAGGAGGAGCAGCGCCCTCTTTAACCTCTACTTCTTGAAATTCTTGCTGAAAAAACAAAATATCGACCACTTGTTTAAATATTGGTTTGCGGACTACTTCCTTCTTCTTCCCTCGCTGTAAAACTTTGTCTCGTGTTTCTTTTGCCCGAGACGCCCAGCCCGTTAAATCCTCTCTCGTCGGAACGGCTACGATTTGGATCCAAATCTGCTCTTCTGCTTTTAACCCAGAAAGG
>CAZXEI010000073.1:0-1893 GCA_964639775.1 uncultured Candidatus Saccharibacteria bacterium | reverse complement strand
GCGCGTTCGGCCGCAGCCCGCTGGGAGTGCACTACGGGTTCTGGGGCTTCACGGTAATTATTCAATTTTTCAAGAGTCAAAGATTCTTCCAGCTGATTAATCTCTCCTTGAGCCGGCAACAAAATCATCATTGATAGTTCTTCACCTTCATAAGGCAAAGAGAGGATTTGAACACCCTCAACCTCAGCATAATCAGATATTCTGCCAAATTGTTGCATCATTGAAACTGAAATCGGACCACTATTCTCTAAGTAAAAATCTGCTTCTTGAGTTAATGAAGGATCAAACTGATTCAACCAATCACCCTTAAAATAGATAGCATTCGTTAAAACCAATCTAACTATTGGCGTAATAAATCCAGCCGGAATCAAGTCTTTGATTTTATCTTGAGTTTTTTCCTCGACCCAATTGTTGATAATCAAACGTGACTCTTCAGGCTGATTTTGAAAATCCAATGGTTCGGCTTCGCCTCGATAATAATGAGCAATTGTTTCAAGATATTCTTCCTGGAATGAATATTCTTGAGCTGGCCATAAAGCATTAGCCGTACTTAATAAATACTCTTTATCCGGTTGATTCAGAACATTATAGAGGCCAGCAAAACCATTCCAGCGGATCTCGTCATCCGTTGGAAAATGAAAAACCTCGGCCATTTCTTGAGCTGTTTCTCCTCTCGCTCCTTCATAAGTCATAGCTAAAGCAGTCGAGATGCTGTAAGGCGAAAAAAATATATTGCCTGATTTTTCACGATAGAGCGCATATAAATCAAAAGCAAACTGATTATTAGCCTGAACAACTTGAGCTTGATTAGCTAGGTCAATTTCTATATCAGTTATTAAATCAATATCAGCCGGAGCTTCTGTTGACTGAGAATTCAACAAAAATAATCCTGCCACAACTAAAATAACTAAAATAATGATAATTAGGATTTTTTTACTGAAATTCATAATGAAAATGTATTTGTTAAGAAACAACTATATTCTATTTCATTGCTGTAACTTTGCAAGAGGATTAAGTTAATACTATTGACAAACAGAAGATATATGTTAAAGTTTAATTGTTAAGGAGGAGATCATGAAAATGTTAATTATCGCAGGCTCAGCAGTCATCGGATTAGGATTCCTGACACACCTCTTTCAAAGAGCCGGATCCGGCTGGATTATAGCTGTTACCATTGTTGCAGCTATCGTCTCAATCGCCATTTCAATTTCTGCCATTCGGCAGAAAAGATGGCTAGCCGCCTCCACTCTGGGTGGATGGGCTCTACTGATGATTATCAGTTTATCCGTCAATGGAGCCGATCCTCAGGATGCCACGATCGCCGTCGCTGTGACGGCAGTTATAGCTGGAATCACTCTCTGGCGATGGTCCATCGCCTAGTGTCCCCCCGAACCAAAAGACCATGTTGGTCGCACCTCGTCGGTTCGGGGGTTTTTCTTTCCAAGATGCTATAATATAATCATGGATGAGCTGAATTTATCTTCAAAAACCGATCAACTCCCTCGGATCGGAGCCGGTTACAGCCAAAAACTCTCCCAAATTGGCATTGAAAAAGCTGAAGACTTGCTTCGTCATTTCCCTCATCGTTATGAGGATTTTTCTGATTTAAAAACAAGCGATCAGATCAAAATAGGTGAGAAAATATGTCTAACCGGAAAAATAAAATCTATCAATAATAATTTTACTTTCAGAAGACGACTTATTGTTACTGAAGCTATTTTTGAAGACAAAGCTGGTGTATTAAAAGCAGTTTGGTTTAATCAACCATATTTAGCCAACCAACTGCTTGATCAATCTGTTATTCTGGCCGGGAAAATAGCTGAAAAGAAAGGAGAGCTTTACTTGGCCAGTCCGAGCGTGGAAAAACTGAAAGACTCCCCTCTTCACACCGGA
>CAZXEI010000072.1:0-1980 GCA_964639775.1 uncultured Candidatus Saccharibacteria bacterium | reverse complement strand
ATTCTCCTGATGCGAAAATGATTTTATTTGAAAACAAGAAAAAAGAAGAATTGATTCGTTATGCTTTGAATTTAAAAAAGAACGATTGTAAGGTTAAAATAATTTATTCTCCAAAAGTAAAAGATTTTTCTAAAAAATTATTCCAAATGCTTAGAAAATACGACCAAGACAAGGTTGATTATATTTTAATTTCTTCGGTTGGCGAAGAGGGAATTGGTTTGGCCGTTATGGATCGACTTAGGAGAGCCGCTTTTAAAATAATCAAATAGGAGTGTTAATCGCGAGCAATCAGAATAGCTTTGCCCTCGATAATAGCCCGTGACATTTTTTTATAAGAGGAAGAGATAATTCTTTGAAAAGTGCTTTGGGAGGTTTTCATTTTTCGGGCACAGCTTACTTGGTTCAGCCCTTCGATATTCTTGAGTCTTAAAGCTTCGACTTCTTCTAGTGTTAATTCAATAACTTCCAAAGACCTCATCGGGACACCCCGAGGTTTAAAATAAGTTATCTGAGGATTAAATCTAATTCTGCGACATCGTCTTGGTCTTGGCATGATTGATTTTCTAAGTGATTATGGTATTTTCGACTTTAAAGAAGGCCAACCCGGCCTCTGAAGAGAGGCCGGTTCCAAAGCCTTCTTTTATTTTGACTGATCTTTTAAGGCGGCTTTTTCTTCGCGAATAGCGGCTAACTCTTCCTCTAAAGCCTTCTCTTCGTCTTCCAAAGCGGCTAATTCATTCTTAGGAGAAATAAATCTTCGAAAGCCGTAGCCACCACCCCAGCCTCCTCTGAGGCCACGTCCGCAGGGACCCATCCCGCGACCAGTCATTGGGCCGTAGCCCATAGGTCCAGTTCCATCAAATCTTGGCATGTTTTTAAATTCATTTAATTGACGATAGCCCGACCTTTAAATGACTATCTATATTGAGTATATACCCATAACTATTTTTGTCAAGTATTTTTTTGCCTTAATATTCTCTAATCTTTGTTTTTCTTGTTATTCCCGTTTATTTAAGATAAACTAAGCTAGATTAATGACATCTCCCGCTCAAGAAATCAAAAATCGCCTAGATATAGTTGATATTATCGGCGAATATTTGAAGATAAAAAAAGTAGGAGCCGGCTATCAGGCTCTTTGCCCTTTTCATAACGAAAAAACACCTTCTTTTTATATTTCGCCAGAGAGACAAACTTATAAATGTTTCGGTTGCGGGGTTTATGGTGATGTTTTTTCTTTTGTTATGGAAATGGAGGGCATTGATTTTAGAGAGGCTCTTCATTTGTTGGCCCGTCGGGCCGGTGTTGAAATTAATCCAGCTCATGCTCAGTTGAGGAGTGAACAAAAAGCTCTTTATGATGTTTGCGATAAAGCAGTTGATTTTTTTATTGAAAAATTAACTCAAGATAAAAACGGGCAAGAAGCTAAGAAATATTTAATAAAAAGGGGGTTGAATGAAGAAAGTCTAGTTAAGTGGCGATTAGGATATGCCCCTGATGAATGGACGGCTTTGTTAAATCATCTTCAAAATCTTGGTTTTAAAAAAGAAATAATCTTAGCGGCCGGATTGGCCGTTAAGCATCCCGAGAAAGGGACAGTTTATGATCGTTTCAGAGGAAGGATTATGTTTCCGATTGCCAACCTTCAAGGGCAGGTTATTGGTTTTGGTGGGCGTGTTTTTGGAGGAGATGAAAGCTCGGCCAAATACATTAACAGTCCTCAGACTTTAATTTATGACAAAAGTCGCGTTTTATATGGCCTAGATAAGGCCAAATCAGCTATTAGAGAGAAAGATCAAATTATTTTGACGGAAGGCTATACTGATGTCATTATGGGTCATCAGGCCGGCTTAGCTCAGACAGTGGCTACCAGCGGGACAGCTTTGACCTCTGGTCAATTATCTATTTTAAAACGTTATTCCGAAAAATTATCAATGGCTTTTGATATGGATACTGCCGGAAATATGGCTACTTTAAAAGGCA
>CAZXEI010000071.1:0-2026 GCA_964639775.1 uncultured Candidatus Saccharibacteria bacterium | reverse complement strand
TCATTAAGCGTCCAACTAAAGAAATTTCTTTTTTATTTTTATCGAAATCAGAAAAACCAGCCAGGGCCTGTTCTATATTGTGGCTTTTTTTCACTCGGGACGGATAAGGATTAATGCCTCTTTCTTTAAGCTTTTTAATCTTATTTATCCTATTTTTCTTGATTTGGTCGCGATTAATCATAAAAATGTGGATCAATTGAATTTATCATCTTTATTTGAAAAATACAAATTAAGGACATCATAGGCCACCGAGCGCACAGCTATCATGCTTTCTTGAACATCACGAATCATAAAAACCATTACTATTTCAGGATTCTCATAAGGAGCGAAAAGAGCAATCCAATTATGGTAAACATTGTCTTTTCCTGTCTGAGCCGTTCCGGTTTTAACAGCTAAACTTACTGGTAAGAAGTCTAAAGAATGAGTGGGGCTTTGCGGCGAAGTAACAGCCTGCCTCATCCCTTCTTGTATAACTTTGATATTTTCATAATTTGCTATTGAAATATTAATTATTTTGGGAATTTTTTCTTCGACAACAACCATATTGCCATCAACTTGACGGACAACCTGATGAACTAATTGAGGTTGATATAGCGTCCCCCCATTAGCCAGAGCAGCATAAGCGCTGGCAACCTGAAGAGGAGTCACGCTAAAACTTCCTTGCCCGATAGAAAAATGGTAAGTATTGCCTAAGCGCCAATTCTCATCTATGTCAGGCAACAACCCTTTTCCTTCATTCGGCAAATCGATTCCTGTTATTTTGTCCCAACCAAAACGAGCAATCCAAGATTTAATTTTGTTTGGCCCCAACCCTTCAATATCTTGATAGCCTCCGCCTATCATATAAAAATAAGTATTAACTGATTCAGCAATTGCACGACGCATGTCAGTCATGCCGTGAAATTTCCAATCTCTATAACATTGTTGTTCTCCCGTGTAGGCATGAGGTATGCAAATTTCAGATGGGGAGAAAATTGACTTGTCCGGATCAATAATATTTTCCTCTAGAGCTGCAACCCCTATTAATGGCTTGATCACTGAACCAGTTGAATACCCTATCCCGGAAATAGCCTGATTAAAAAGAGAAAAATCAGGATCATTTGTTATCTTGTTGATTTCATCAGATGAAAGAGAATGACTGAAAATGTTATTGTCGTATCCGGGGATGCTAATAATCGCTCGAACTGCACCATTCCTTGGATCAAGAGCAATAGCATTAGCTTCTCTAGACCCTACTTCTTCCATCTTTAATCGTAAACTTTTTTCCATTAAAATTTGCAACTCATAGTCTAGATTCAAAACAAGACTGTTCCCCGGGTCAGGGCTTTTAGTAATTTCTTCTTTAATGATTCGCCCCTTAGCATCACGCTCAATCTGTCGTTCTCCTGGTTGATCTTGCAGTTCATCATCATAATATGCTTCCAACCCAGCTGCTCCTTTTTTTTCTGATCTTGAAACATAGCCCAAAACATGAGCTAATCCGCCTTCTTTCGGATAATTTCTAATTAGCTGACGGTCAAGATAAACCCCTGGCCATTCTTCAGTTTTTGTTTCCCAATAGATAATTTGGTCATAACTTAAATCAGCGCAAAGCACGATCGAATGGTCTTTGTTTTCTTCGATGCTTTTTTCTAGCTCGTCGTAGGTTAGGCCCGTAAAATCAAGAATTTTTTCCAATAAAAAATTTATTTCTTCCGTATCTTTCGGCATTCTTGTAGAATCAAACATTAAACGATATGTTGTCTGATTTTCAACTAATTGATGTAAATTTTTATCATAAATCACTCCCCTTTCCGCTCTAATAGAGCTAACAATAAATTGATTACTGTTAGCCTGAAGAGAGTATTCTCGACCGTTAATTATCTGATACCAAAAAGAAACCCCTACTAAAAATGAAAAAACGATTAATACGAAAACAAAGAGAAGTAATAATCTTTTTTCAGAAACAGGTTTTTCTATCTTGCTTTCCGATTCTGGTATTTCTTTCTCTCTCTCCTGGACTAAACGATCTAAAAAAATCTCATGT
>CAZXEI010000070.1:0-2035 GCA_964639775.1 uncultured Candidatus Saccharibacteria bacterium | reverse complement strand
CAGGCCTTGGTAGCTCCGCAAATTTATGTTACTGAACTGAATTTATCAGACGAATCAGCTTTGATTCTTTCGCCTAGTGATAAAATCGAAGGACAAATAACTCTCTGGAATTACGAAGAATTTTCAATACCAGATTTAAAAATAAGATTCGAGCTATCCGGACCAGATGGATTGATCGAAATACAGACAAGCAATGAGGTTTTTACTATTTTAGGCAAACAAGAAATAATTAAAGATTTTAATTACCGTATTCCTGGACATGCTTATTCTGGAGATTTAACTCTCAGGATACAAGTGATCAATAGTCGAGGCGAAGAATTCGTTTGGATTGATTGCCCTGTCAAAGTGAAAAATGAAATTGGTTTAATCAAACTAGATGATTTCTGGTTCCTGCAAGATGGACAACTGTTGCATCCCGGAGGTGGATCTATCTGGCAACCTTCTGAACAGCCAGAAATTGTTTTTCAAATAAACAACGATACCGATAAAGAGACTATTGCTTATCCATTAATTCGTTTTTATCGTTATAATTTCGGTTCTTTAATTAGCGAACGAAGATATCCTGACCTAACTATCTCGTCTCAAGAGAAAACTTCTTATAATCTAACTTTACCGTCGATAGAACAGCCGTCTTCTTATTTAGCCGAATTAGTTTTATACAACACAGAAACAAATAAACCCATCTCTAATTTAATTTTATATCGATGGGTTGTTTCTGGAAGAAGCGCTCAAATACTGTCTCTCCAGGCAGACAGATCTCTTTATCGAAGGCATGAAGAAGCTTTAATAAAAATACAATTAGCCGGTTCCGCCGATCATAATATACCGATGCAACAAGGAACCGTTAAAGTTTCTATCTATGATCAATTAGATAATCTTGTTGGTGAGGCTCAGCAAAAAGACACTAGCCTGATTAGCGGGCAAGAAATAATTATTACCGTTCCCATCCAGGAAGATGTTATCAATCCTCGCATTGTGTCTGCTATTCATTCAGGAGGAACCGTTTTAGACGAATACGAAGTTGTTAGTCAGGGCAAACCTTCAAAGAATCAGCCAGTCGTAGAAAATTGGTGGAGGAAATATCAAGAAGAATTATTGTTACTGATGGCCATTCTTATAACTCTCATGGCGCTAGCTTTTTGCTTCGGGCCTAATCGAAATAAGAAAAAAGAACAACAAAAGCAAAAAGTAGCGATCTTCCTGATCTTCTTTTCCTTTTTTACTTTTAATTATTCAGTTCAAGCTGCAACAGAAGTAACCGGTGGTTGTTGCGACACCTATATGCAATTTGTAAGCCCCCTTCCTCCGTCAACCAAGAACCCGGCCTATTTCCCGGGCGAAGAAATAAATTTCATCGGGAGCTTTAAAACTACTCGGGCCAGTAGCGCTCTTTCGTTTAACAAGCTCAGTTTTTATATCACCGAAGACAAAGATATCCCTCTCATCGATTGTTGTCATGGCTCTCAAGAAAAATGCCAAGATGTTGCCTCTTGTCTTTGCCCTAATATTTGTCGCCATGCCTATGGAGCTAATAGTGAAATTTACGATATTCAAGATATAGAGAATATTGCATGGTGTGATCAAGTAAAGTTTTTGAACGAGACAGCTATTGATCTAAATACCAATAAGAATTATCAGATATATAAATTGGGAGATGTTTATTTAAAAGATTATTCTAATCCAAAAAAATCTTACACTGTCGAATATAATCAAGAATTTAAAATACCAGAGAACATTTCTCTTTCTGGTCCGATAAGATTTTACGTTGTCTATTCCGGAACTCATTTAAATAATCATTGGCATTGGAGTGTTGTTTACCAAGAAGGATATATCGCTCAGAAGCCAGCTGTCTCTGAGAATTGGGAAGAGTGGGATTATGTTAATGCACCCCTTCAGCCGATTTTAAATTGGGATTATTACAGCCGAGACAACCACCCTCAAAAAAAATATCAAATTTTACTAAGCGATCGATTAGATTTTCAAGATACAATTGTCGCCACCGAAGAAATTTATTCCCCGGCTAATTCGTACGGCG
>CAZXEI010000069.1:0-2065 GCA_964639775.1 uncultured Candidatus Saccharibacteria bacterium | reverse complement strand
GATTCGGCCATCTTCAACTAATCTTTCTAAGGCTAAC
This sequence comes from uncultured Candidatus Saccharibacteria bacterium, assembly GCA_964639775.1. Classification (GTDB taxonomy): domain Bacteria; phylum Patescibacteriota; class Minisyncoccia; order Minisyncoccales; family UBA1441; genus CAZXEI01. The sequence goes on along the minus strand of CAZXEI010000069.1, from coordinate 2,028 downwards.
TGAGCAATGCGACGACGAATAGGATTGTGACTTGAGATAGCAACAATCCCCGGAGCTTCATCAACTACCAACTCAACTCCGGCTGCTCTTTCAAAAGCTCTAATATTTCGGCCGCTTTTCCCGATAATACGACCTTTTGTTTCTTCGTTACCAATAGAAACGCTACTGGTGGTTAAATCAGAAATTTGCGAGATAGCATATTTCTGAATAGCTAAAGCGATAATCTTCTGCGCTTCTGTTTTATATCTTTCCTTGCCTTCTTTTTCTAACCGAGTCATTTTAGCAAGAAGATCCTGTTTGGCGTTTTGCTCAACTTGAGTTAATAAAGCTGCTTTTGCTTCTTTCTCAGTCAAATGAGCGACCTCTTCTAGTTTCTTCTGAATATCTAATCTCTTTTGATCAAATTCTTGTTGAACTTTTTTAAGCTGATGAGCTTTTTGCTCTATCTGCTTATCTTTGTCTTCTAAAGAGGAATCTTTTTGAGTTAAAGACTCTTCTTTCTTCAATAAAATTTCTCTGATTTTAAGCAGATCTGATTCTTGATTACTAATCTGCTTTTTCCCTTCTTCGGTAATCTTTTCTGCTTCTTTGCGAGCTTTCTCTAAAATCAGTTCTTTTTCTTTTCTGGCTTGATCGATTCTTTGTTGAATCTTGGCTTCTAAACTGTCTTGGATTTTTTTCCGGGCATATTTTCTAGCCCAGTAACCAACCAATATCCCAACCAATAAACAAGTTAAACCGACGGCCAATACAATAATTGGTTCCATATTTAGTTTTAAGGATCAACCGTAAACTAAAAATCTTATGTCTTAGTTTAAAGACATATTAAATGAGTTTCTTTTGTTTGATAGAGACGAATTAAAAATCATTTCAAATCAAAAACATTTATTCCGGTTGATCGCGATTAATTTCCTGACTTTTATTATAACCAATTTATGAGTTCATTTCAATTAAACGATAAAATCCTTATTTTGCACGGTTCTTAACAAAAAAAGTTCAAACAATAAACCTTATTATGAGAAGTAGCTATAAAATAGCTGGATTATTGGGCAGTTTCTTCATTCTTTCAATCTGTTTCGATCTCTTAATTCAAGTCTTGTTTTAGCCAAGATTAATATTAGACAAAAAAATTACTTAACGTTATAAAACCATCAAAAATCTGTTAAAAGATTTCTGTGTTTTTCTAATGTTAAGTAAATCTTTTTTTATCGGGAGCAACGCTTGAGCAAAAAGAAAACCAATTAAACCTTCGTTGTTTTCCACATGCCCATTCCAAGATTTATTTCACACATAAACCGGCTACTTGCGGACAAGGACTCGCGCTACAGTACCTCTGGCTATAATAAAAGTATGTTGGCGCCTTATAACTTAGCGCTTTATCGCAGGAAAAGATGGTTTGTTGCTCTAATGGTGTGTTATAAACAGTACAAATTTGATTTCCATCAGAGCGAAACAGAACGTTCACGCAAGTTAACCCGAAGCTTTCGCAAAATTCATCTCCGGTCATAACGCTTGTTGCCCCGTTCTTGTAGCTGGAATTTTCTATAGCAGTGATACAAAAACTGCTGCCGTAAGAGTCGTTTAAAAATCTTAGGGCACCCGTTTCAGCTCGACCGTACGAAGTGTCAATTTGGATTGTCTCTGGAGCCAAATTACTCACATCATAGTACCCAGCCGTGTAATCAGTCGTAGCCCAATCAGAAGTAATCGCTCCTTTTTTGTAAGGCATAACCAAAGGAGAAATCTGTCCGGTCGAAGCGTCATAAATAGTCTTACTATTGGTTAAATCAACCAAATTACCTCCGATTGAAACCGAACCGGAGACTTTAGATGCTCCGGAAGGATTAATGTAATAATCTGTGTCATCAGCATCGTAAAACTCCGTAGCTGATATTCTGCCCGCTTTTTCTTGATCATCTGATCCAACATTGATCGGACGAGGCAGATTATCACCCGGTGGAGCAGAAGTTGGTCCGGTCCAAGCCTGAATTAAGAAGCCGAAACAGAGTGAAAGAATGAAGAAACTGC
>CAZXEI010000068.1:0-2089 GCA_964639775.1 uncultured Candidatus Saccharibacteria bacterium | reverse complement strand
TTTTATAATCAACCAAATTATTGTCACCAAAAAAATTAAAACGACCTCTTAGCTCAGATGACTTAGAAGAAACTGGCCAATCAACTCTAGCCGTTAAGCGAATTCCTGAAGAATAAACTTCTGGAGATTTAACAATTGTCCCGACTAAAATAACATTTTGTTCGTTTTTCCAAAGATTCTGTTGGATCTGCCCAACATTAAAAAAATATTTAAAATAACCGGCTCCTAAAGCTAGGCTCAAAAGAATAAAAAACGTTAAAGATCGCCGGTCAAAAAATAAAACAAATAAACTCGACCCGAAAGACAACCAAATTATCGGCCAAGAGATTAAATTAATTGAACCTATCGCGACACCAACTAAAAAAGCAATTGCTGAACGAAATAAAATTGCACTGATAGGCATCAACGAATTAAACAGCGCTTAACATAATTTTGTTTTAAAAAATCAGCCCATTCTCGTAATTCCGATTTATCGTAGCTTTGAAGGCTTATCTTTCTTTTGTTCAAAATCTGTTTGTCCCCTGAAAAAGATTGTAAAACATATTTTTCAGCTCCTTGAATTTCTAATCCGATATCAAAAATATCTTGTCTATCTAATTGCCCAAGAACGATTGTCGTTCGAAATTCATACGGTCGCCCAGATTCCATAATAATTTTAATGCTTTGCCGGACAAGAGAAGGTTCGACCTGAGAGTCAGATACTTCTTGATATTTACGCAAAGGAGCTTTTACGTCCATTGCTAAATAATCTATTAGTTTTTGATTTAAAAGATTTTCAATGACCTCTGGACGACTGCCGTTTGTATCCAATTTAATCATATAGCCCAATTTCTTTATCTTATTAAGAAAATCGGGCAAATCGTTTTGAATTGTTGGCTCCCCGCCCGTTATAACCAATCCATCCAAACGTCCAATCCTATTTTTTAAGAATTTGATTATCTCAACTGGGTCAATTGTCTCACCAAAATAATTCGGGTCAACTAATTCGGGATTATGACAATAGGGGCAGCGCATATTGCACCCCTGAGTAAATATAATGGCGCTCAAATGGCCAGGGTAATCAATGAGAGAAAACTTCTGAAATCCCCCGATTATCATTAATCAGTTTTAATTTTAGTCCTCTTTTTAAATTCCTCTGCTTTACCGTTGTTCCAGTTACCGATTGGTCTTAAATAGCCAACTATCCTGGCATAAACTTCACAGGCCGATCCGCATTTCGGACAATACTTTTGTTCACCAGATAAATATCCGTGTTGAGGACAGACTGAAAAAGTTGGAGAAATAGTAAAATAAGGAAGATGATAATTCTGACAAACTTTTTTAATCAAATCTGGAATGGAATCTGGTTCGGATATTCTTTCGCCCAAAAAGAAATGAAGAACTGTTCCGCCCGTATATTTGCATTGAATGTCATCTTGGAGATCGAGAATCTCGAATAGGTCATCAGTGTAGTCAACCGGAAGCTGAGAAGAATTAGTATAAAAAGGAGCAGCTCCTTTTTGATAATCATCTTCGTTGGCGCATTTGATTCCCTGATATTGTTCTTTATCTTTTAATGCTAGGCGATACGAAGTAGCTTCAGCTGGCGTTGCTTCAAGATTATAGTTAACTCCTGTTTCTTCTTGAAATTCCAATAATTTATCTCTCATAAAGTCGAGCGTTTTTAAGGCAAAAGCTTGTCCTTTTTCCGTTGTTAAATCAGAATTTAAGAAATTAATTTCTGCCTCATTTAAGCCGATTAACCCGATAGTTGAAAAATGATTATGCCAATAATTCCCGAATCTTTCTTTGACGCTTCTAAGATAAAACTTTGAATAAGGATAAAGGTTGTTTTCTGTAAAATTCTCAAGTACTTTTCGCTTAGTTTCCAAAGTTTCTTTGGCCATAATCATCAATTTATCCAAACGATCAAAGAAATCATTTTCGTCTTTGGCCAAATAGCCAAGACGTGGCATATTAATCGTAACCACCCCGATGCTTCCCGTTAATGGATTGGCACCAAAAAGCCCACCTCCTCTTTTAGTTAAATCCTTTAACGACAGTCTTAGCCTACAACACATACTTCGAACATCTTCGGGGTCCATATCTG
>CAZXEI010000067.1:0-2155 GCA_964639775.1 uncultured Candidatus Saccharibacteria bacterium | reverse complement strand
GCGTACAGGATAAAATAAGATCCATCATTACGAATTCAATTACCGGAAGAAAAGATTCAGAAAAACTGTTTTGAAGTTAATCAATAAAAACAATTTTCTAAAATTTCAATATTGCGACGATCTGGGCCTTTATTATCAAAACCAGGAACTTCTAAAATCCAGGGTAATTTATTTAGCTCGTCCCGACAGGCTAAAGACCGAAACCCCTCTAAGCCAATCTTGCCTTCTCCAATATTGGCATGAAGGTCGCGACCGGAATTAAAATCAGTCATCGAATCATTGGCATGAATCAAAGAAATGTAATTCAATCCAAGCTTGTCTTCCCAGCTTTCAAGATATCGCTCAATGCGATTAGGGGCGAAATGGAAGACTCCTGCCTCAAAGGCATGAGCCGTATCCAGACAAACCGATACTCTTTTGTGATTAACAAACCGAACCACAAAACCAATCTCTGCTGGAGAAATGCCAACCTTGTTTCCGCCGCCAGCTGAATTTTCCAAAATTAATTGAGCCGATCCTGGCACTCTTTCTAATATTTCTAACATCCCTTGAGCGATTCTCTCTAGCGCTTCTTTTTTAGAGTTCTCAGCCGAACCGGCATGAAAAACAAGACCCTTGGCTTTAATTAATTCGGCTATACGCAGATGACCAATTAATGCATTTATCGATTTTTCTCTCATGGAATAATCTTCCGTCGCTAAGTTAGCCAAATAAGGAGCATGAAGAAAAACCGGCTCAACCAATCTTTCTTCTTGTTTGAGACGATAAGAAATCAAGTCTTCTTTTTTAGGCTCATGTACTTGCCATTGACGGGGAGAAGAACCAAAAATCTGCATAGTCCTGATTCCTAATTGCTCCGCCCTAATTAAGGCCTGGGTTAATCCCCCAGCTGCCGAAACATGAGCACCGATTTGGGCCATAAAAATTAAATAATTATATCGTGAGGGCCGTTTTCTTTTTGCCCAGCAGAAGTAATTTTAACAAAATAAGCATTTTCCCTTAATTCTGAAAGATTCTCGGCGCCAGCATAACTTAACCCTGAACGCAACCCTCCCTCCAATTGATGAATAATCTGATGAACGTCTCCTCGGCACGGCACTAAACCACTTACTCCTTCTATAATCAATTCTTCCATATTCATGGAACGATCTTGGCGATGAAGATTAGCTTCATAAGATGACATGCCTCGATATTTTTTAAAGCAAACTCCTTGTTTCATAATCTTTTCACCCGGAGTTTGGTTAGTCCCTGCTAAAATATTGCCGATCATAACAGCATTGGCTCCCGCTGCTAAAGCCTTAACAATATCACCCGAGGAACGAATACCTCCGTCGGCAATCAATCCCACTTTCATTTTACGAGCAGCCGGGACACACTCCCATAGAGCCGTCATCTGAGGCACTCCGAAACCTGTATTAACTCTCGTTGTGCAAACCGAACCACTGCCAATGCCCACTTTAACCACATCAGCACCAGCCTTTGCCAAATCAATAACTCCTTGAGCGGTCGCAACATTACCGGCTACTAAAAAAACTTCCGGTAAAAGTTTACGGATTCCCTTAATTGATTCAATTGCCAGAGCCGAATGGCCATGAGCAATGTCTAAAACTAATAAATCAGCGCCGGCTGAAAATAATTGTTCCGCTCTCTTAATCTCGCCATTCTTAACTCCAAAAGCTGCTCCAACCAATAATCCTTTTTCTTTCAGGCGCTTTACCATCGCTGATTGCTCTTCAGATGTCATAAAGCGATGGATCACTCCCAAGCCCCCTTCCCGAGCCATGGCTTCCGCCATTTCTTCACCTGTAATCGTATCCATATTGGCCGAAATAAAAGGCAAAGACAATGAAATATTCTTTTTGGGCGAAAGCTTTGTTGCCAAAACGACATCTTTGCGAGAGCGAATCTTAGAATAGCGAGGTCGCAACAAGACATCGTCGAATGTCAGGGCTAAGGATAATTTTTTCATGAAAAAACAAATCTCCGCTAAGATTGATTAAAATATTAATTATTTATCTTTTTCTCCGTTCGAAAATGAAGATTTTTGGATAATTATCTTATATACATTTTCGATAAAATCTCCACCAGCATAACCAACAATTAAGGCTAAAGCCCAACCAAAACTATCATTGTAGGCAAAACCAAGATTTTTAAT
>CAZXEI010000066.1:0-2155 GCA_964639775.1 uncultured Candidatus Saccharibacteria bacterium | reverse complement strand
TTCGGGGATAATTACCCTTACCGATGATACTTAGTTCAATGGTTTTGCTTTCCAGTTTATTATTTTTGAATTGTTTTCGATTTAAAGAAACTAGTTCATTTACTCTTAAGCCGGTGGAGAATAGTATTTCCATAATAGCCCTGTCGCGAATCCCTACAAAAGTATTAATATCTGGAGCGTGAAGTAGTTTTTCGACTTCTTCTAGTTTTAAAAATTCAATCTTTTTGTCTTTTTTTTGTCTTGCTAGCTCAACTTTTTCAGCCGGGATAGCTTCAATGTCTCTAGCAGCGAAAAAATTAAGGAGAGCTCTCAAGGCAATAAGATAATAATTCTGGGTCGATTTCTTTAATATTCGACCATTATTAGAGGATCTCGCTAAGAAAACTCTATAACTCCATACATGTTCTGATTCTAGCTGATGAGGTTTTATGTCTCTTAGGTTATTTTCTTTCAACCATTTGGAGAATTTTCTTAGGAAGCGGTCATAATTTTCTTGAGTCTTATTTGATAAACCTTTTTCGATATCAATCCAGTCAAGAAAGTCAGGAATATGTTCAATTATTGTTTTATTGCTTTTATCCATATCTTACTTCGGTTAATCTACATTATGCGAACATTACTATTAAATAACATATTACTTCCCTTCTGCATTTTCGTCAAATTAAAAAATAGCCTAAGTAGAGGTTGTTTAAATTTATAACAACTTACTGGCTTTTTTTAAACGGTAAATTGTTTTTTCTGGCCCTAAAGCAGAGGCAACTTCAAACGGTCCAGCGGAGTTCTCTTTTCCGGTCAAAGCTACTCTGATGGGCCAGAGAAGCGTCCCCCTGTCCCCTATCTGGTTTGCCAAGGATAGTAATTCTTCTGTAATTTTGTCCAAGGTCCATTCTTTTTTGATTCCTGATAAAGCCTTTATAGCTTTTTCTAAGCCTTCTTTAATTTCTTTTGGCTCTTTGTTTTTCCATATCAATAGTTCTGACTGATAATCTAAATCTTTTTTAAAGAAATAATCAGTCAAATCAACTATTTCAGCGAGAATCTTTAATCTTTCTTGATAAAGTCCGATTATTTTTTCTAAATAACCTAATGAAACCGTTTCTTTAAATTCTTTGATCTTATATTTACCAGAATCATTGGCGATACTCTCTATATGTCCAGCTTTTTCGAGATACGGAAGGCACATTCTTGTTAAAACAGGCAGAGATTCTTGTCGAATATAATGACCATTCATCCAATTTAGTCTAACGATATCAAAGATTGCTCCTGATTTTTGGATTCTATTCCAATCAAATTTTTCAATTAATTCTTCGAATGAATATATTTCACGATCCGCTCCCTCGTTCCAACCAAGCAAAATAATGAAGTTAATTAAGGCTTGAGGCAAATAACCTGTTTCCCGATATTCGCTTATGGCGACAACTTCTTCTCTTTTGCTTAATTTTCTTCGGCTGGGGCTTAGCACTAAAGGCAAATGAGCAAAAATTGGTAAGGGTATATCTAAAAGCTCCGCCAACATTATTTGCTTAGGAGTGTTTGAAATATGGTCAGCCCCCCTAATAACATGAGTGATCTGCATTAAATAGTCATCAATGACCACAGCTAGATTATAAAGAGGTTCGTTCAAATTCCTGGCGATAACAAAATCACCTAGCTCAGAAGACTTAAAATCTGTTTGTCCGCAAATTTTATCTTCGAATGAAATAATCTTATCAGATGGTGTTTTTAATCGGATGACAGATCCTTCTCCCCTTTTTATTCTCTTTTGAGCCTCTTTTTTATCAATTTGTCGGCATCGCCCCAAATAACGGGGCGGCTCGCCAATACTTGCCTGATATTCTCTTTGGGCAATTAATTCTTCTTTTGTGCAAAAGCAATGATATGCCTTATCTTCGTCCAAAAGCCTTTGGATGTATGAGGCATATATTTCAGAGCGTTCTCGCTGACGATAAGGGCCAAAAGGACCTTCTTTGTCAGGCCCTTCGTCCCAGTTAATGCCCAGCCATTCAAGTCCTTCTAGAATATCTTTTTCCCATTTCTTTTTTGATCTTTTGCGATCAGTATCCTCTATTCTAATTATGAACTTACCTTGATTTTGCCTAGCGAATAAATAATTAAAAAGGGCTGTCCGAGCTGTCCCCAAGTGAAATGGCCCAGT
>CAZXEI010000065.1:0-2160 GCA_964639775.1 uncultured Candidatus Saccharibacteria bacterium | reverse complement strand
TCAGAAACTAATTTAGTTGGTAAAATAAATGCTTCTCTGGAAGCATTAACTCAGAAAGATTTTGTTTTTTGCCACATTAAAGCAACAGATATTTTGAGCCATAATCGTGATTGTGTAGGTAAGGTTGGCTTCTTGGAGAAGATTGACCAATCTCTGCGAGATGTTTTTGGATCAACTAATTTGACTCTAATTGTGACAGGTGACCATGCTACGCCTTGTGAATCAGGGGAACATAGCGAAGATCTAATCCCAATACTCGTTTGGGGAGATAAAATAAAAAGAGATCAGGTTAATCAATTCGGAGAATCATTTTGTGAGAATGGTTCCTTGGGAGTGATGGGTCAGAGCGATGTTTTAGAAAAAATAAAGAGGATGATAGAATAGTTTCCAAGACGTTTTTAGAAGATAATTAATAATTAAAGATTATTTATGAGTGAACAAGAAAAAGATCCGGGGCTTAAAAAAGCAAGTTTTATTTTTTTGATAATTTTAGGAGTTACTATTGGCTTCTTTTTACCTCGACCGATTATTGTTTGGCCGTGGAATTATATTTCATCAAATGAAGCAGTTCAGAAGATTTCAGAATTTCTACGTGAGGAAATGGCAGAAGAAGATATCACAATAGAATTGTTGTCTATCGAAGAGGACCATAATCTTTATAGGCTCAAACTAAAGATTGGAGAACAATATTTTCTTTCTTACATGACGAAAGATGGCAAGTTACTTTTTCCAAGCATGGTTAACTTGAGTCCACCGAGGGAGCAGTTGTTGCCTCAGAACAATAAACCATCGATAGATTTGTTTGTTATGGCCCTGTCTCCACTTGCGAATACAGTCGAGAAAAACATTATTGAGGCAGTGAATCTTTTCCAAGGAAAAGTTGATTTCAATATTCATTATGTTGTTTCATCTGATTTAGAAGAAGGGAAATGTCTTGACGAAGAAAGTCTTTACTGTTCTGAGCGAGGAGTGCCGGAAGTTAATCAAACCATGCGCGAACTTTGTGTCGCTAAATATTATCCGGAAAAATTATCAGATTTTATATTATCGACTAATAACTTGATAGATGAGGGCGATCTGGAAAATAGTATTTTGGAATACGAAGAAAGGGGAGTTAATGAAATTATGACGGATTTAGAGTTAGATGAAGAAACAATTAATCAGTGTGTTTTGACGGAAGGGCAAAATCTTTTGGAAGAACAAATGGCATTAAGTCAGAAGAAATATCAAGTTCGTTTGCCGGAATACTATGTTGATTCTTTCGGTGAGTATCAAACAGAATCAGTCGTTAGCCGTGTTGGTTTAGCCTTAATCGTTAACGACATGATTTATGGACAGGCGGAAGAACTATATTATTTAAGCCCTGAAGATTATAGGGGAATAATTTGTCAGTCTTTTCTAGAGAAGCAAAAACCCGAGATCTGCTCTACTTTGGAAGATATCCCGGAAGAAGAATTACCGAAAGAAGAACCATCAGAAACATCCCAAGAAGATAACTTATGAAACAAATACCCTTTGCCCAAGCAGCAGATTTATTAGAGCGTTATGGAATTGTTCTGGCTCATTCTAGCGTTTTTACTTCAGCAGAAGAAGCATGGCAATATGTTCAAAAACTTAATAAGCCGGTTGCATTAAAAACTGCTTCAGTCGAGATAGATCATCGGACAGAATCAGAGGCTGTTTTTCTAAACATAAAAGAAGTAAAAGGATTCTTTGAAGCATGGGAGAAAATTGTTCAATCGGTTGGCCCCCAGGGAATCATTATTCAGGAAATGCGTTCAGGGATAGAAGTAATGATGGGAGTCAAGCGAGACAATCAATTCGGTCCAGTGGTTCTATTCGGATTGGGAGGCATATTAGTGGAATTATTAGAAGATGTCAGCTTAAGAATCGCTCCGTTCGATTTAGATGAAGCAGAGAAAATGATAAAAGAAATAAAGGCAGCTAGGATTTTCGAAGGATTCAGAAATTATCCTAAGGCAAACAATAAAAAATTGGCTCAAATGCTCTCATCTTTAAGTTATTTATCGGCTGAGCATCCTGAGATAGAGGAGATTGATTTAAATCCAGTAATGGTTAATGGTGATTTTATTGAAGTAGTTGATGCTAAAATTTGGATAAAGGAAAATGAATAAAAAGTTATCTAATTTAATCAACCCC
>CAZXEI010000064.1:0-2211 GCA_964639775.1 uncultured Candidatus Saccharibacteria bacterium | reverse complement strand
CAATCAACTTGCATTTGCTTGCCGGGCTCGGTTTCAAAACGAATAATTGCTTCACCCAAGTTCAACGGGGATAAATGATGCCTAAAAACTGTAATCGGTTAATATTCAAGTAGATAGTTATTTTTACTTCAAAAAACGTCTTTTTGTAAGCTCTTTTATATTATACACTTACATTTTGCCTTTATTTGTAGTGGACGAAAATTGAATATATTTTAAAATATTTCTTGCTACATTTTTTTTTATTTGTTACAATGCCATCATGTTTATAAAAAAAGCCGTAAAAATAGATCATAAAAGTAACAAGAAGTACACTGCCTACCATTTAGTCGAATCTGTTCGTACTAAGAATGGTCCAAGACAGCGCACCATTCTTTATTTGGGAGCTGACATTGATCTCTCCGAAGGAGATTTAAAATTACTTGCAGAGCGTATTGAGGGAATGATTTCGGGAGAATCCCCTTTGATCCCTTATCCGGAAAATATTGAGCGCCTGGCTCAACATTATGCTTCACAAATTTTTCAAAGACTGGCTGAGCGGAAAGAAGATGAGCGTCAAGAGGTTTCCGGCGAAACCAAATTTGTCAGCATCGATATAAATTCGATAGAGAATTCACAGCCGCGATCTGTGGGTGCTGAGCATCTTATGCTCCAAATGGCAAATCAGTTAAACCTCCCCAAAAAGCTCCAAGAAATTGGACTTTCTAAAACCGATCAGGCAATAGCGCTGGCTTCCATAATAGCCAGGGCTGTTCATCCCGACAGCGAAAGATCTACTTATGCCTGGCTCTGTCATAAAAGCGGTCTTGCCGAGCTTCTTGATTTCAATTTTAACAGCTCCTCCTTGAATAAACTCTATCAAATTAGTGACAAATTATTGTCTTATAAAGACGAATTAGAGCAGCACCTTGAGGTCCATGAGAGAACTCTTCATGGGTACCAAAGCACAATAGCTCTTTATGATCTTGCCAATACATATATGGAAGGACAGGCTCCGGCTAATCCTAAGGCCCTTCACGGGTTTTCCAAGGAGAAGAGAACTGATTGTCCTTTGATAACTATGGGACTCGTAATGAATGAACACGGGTTTTTAAATCGCACTTCGTTTTTGCCCGGAAATGCTTCAGAGCCTAAAACGTTACGGGAAATGATAGAAAACCTCAATCCGAATCCCGGTCTATACAAACCAATAATTATTCTAGATGCAGGTATTGCCACCAAGGATAACCTGGCATGGCTCAGAAAGCAGAAATATGGTTATATAGTCTCTTCTCGGCAAGATGCTCCGGAAATAGAATTAGAAGAAGAAATGGTCTCTGTCGGAGATCGTCATGGACTAGTGAAAGCAGCTTTGGTTAAAAGTGATGGAGGCGATGAAGAAAGATGGCTTTACTGCGAATCTGAGGCTAAAGAAGCAGTAGCATCAAAAATGAAACAATTGTTCAGACAACGCTTTGAAGAAGAAATAAAAAAAGCTTCAGAAAGCCTTATGAAGAAAAAAGGCAGAAAAAAACTAGAAAAGGTAATTGAAAAAATAGGACGGCTAAAAGAGAAGCATAAAAGGATATCCGGATGCTATGATATCCGGATAATAGCCTCTGATGATAATAAGACAGCAGTAAAAATCGAATGGGAAATAATCGAAGAGAAAATGAGCGAGAAGTTAAAGGGAAGTTATTTTTTAAGAACGAATCTTATTGGAAAAAATGCAAAAGAGCTATGGAATTTATACAATACTCTACGTAGGATAGAAGATGCGTTTCGGTTTATGAAATCTTCATTGGGGCTTCGTCCAGTTTTTCATCAAAAGGAGCTTCGAGTTGACGGACACCTTTGGATTACGGTAATGGCTTATCATCTAATCCAAAATTGTCTTTATCAGTTAAGTAAAGCGGGAATCAAATATCAATGGAAAACCGTTAGAGAGATTATGATCAACCGAAACAGAACAACAGTACAGGCCAAGACAGCCGAAGGAAATATCCTGCATTATAGAAGCACTACAAAAGCAGAAGTGGATCAAAAGAAAATTTATAAAGCTTTGGGGTTGTCGTCACAAATTCTCAAGGCTCATAAAGTCGTGGTATAATTTCAAGTTGTAGTGACGAAACCATCAAACTTCATCGTCATCTCCATTGAGCGGGTCGTTGAACTTGGGTTAAAAATAAACTCAAACCATTACACATATTATTTGAGGGCATGCTTCCTGATTTT
>CAZXEI010000063.1:0-2231 GCA_964639775.1 uncultured Candidatus Saccharibacteria bacterium | reverse complement strand
CAACATCAGTATGGGGAGAGCAAGTTTTAGGCAGAAGGCCTAATGTTGAATCAGAAACAACTGAGCAAAAAACTGATTTTGATTTCGATTAATTAATAAGAATAATATTACGCTTACTGAGTGTCTGCTAACCCTCAATCTTGCGTTAATAACAGGTTAATGTTAAGATTTATTAAAATACAAATAATTATATAGCATATGGACGGTGTAAAACATAATGAGATAGTAAATTTTATTTGGTCTATCGCCGATGACGTATTAAGAGATGTTTTTGTTAGAGGCAAGTATCGCGATATTATCCTACCTTTCACCATAATCCGTCGAATCGATGCTCTCTTAGAAACAACTAAAGAAGAGACACTTGAGACCTACAAATTCCTAAAAAATGAAGGCATAGACGATTTTTCCGGCCTAACCGATGAAACCGGTTACCCATTTTACAATGTGTCTCCCTATACGCTTAAAGAGCTCCTAAATGACCCAGACAACATAGATTCAAACCTTGAAACCTATCTTGATGGCTTTGACCCGACAGTACAAAAGATTCTTGATAAATTTAAAATCAAAAACCAACTCCAAACCCTTGATGAAGCTGGGCTTACTTATCATTTAATTGAAAAATTTACCTCCAATAAAATAAACCTAAGCCCTGAACCAACTACTGATAAAAATGGTGAAAAAATAGAAGGCCTCTCCAACTTAGGTATGGGCTATGTTTTTGAAGAATTGGTTAGAAAATTTAATGAAGAAAACAACGAAGAGGCCGGCGAACACTTTACCCCAAGAGACATTGTTAATCTAATGGCCAAAACCGTCTTTTTACCGGTGAAAGACAAACTTAAAGAGAGTGGCACATACTTAGTATATGACCCCGCTTGTGGCACTGGCGGCATGCTTACTGAGGCAGAAGATTTAATTAATAACTTGTTTGAAGAAAAGATCAATACTTATCTATATGGCCAAGAGGTTAATCCTGAAACTTATGCAATTTGTACCGCTGACATGCTAATAAAAGGTGAGGAGCCAGAAAACATCTACTATGGCTCAACCTTATCCGATGATGGTTTTTCTAACAAAAAGTTCGATTTTATGCTGACTAATCCGCCCTACGGCAAGAGCTGGAAAAAGGAAAAAAGTGAAATTGTTAGTGGCGGTAGAATAAAAGATCACCGCTTTGTTCATGGCACACCAAGATCAAGCGATGGCCAACTTCTTTTTCTCTCCAATATGGTCTCCAAAATGAAAAATGGATCAAAACTGGGTAGTAGAATTGCCTCGGTCCATAATGGCTCGGCCCTGTTTACCGGCGGTGCTGGCTCAGGGGAAAGCGATATAAGAAAATGGATCATTGAAAACGACTACCTAGAAGCAATTATTGCTCTACCGGAAAAGATGTTCTATAACACCGGCATCAGCACCTACATTTTTATACTAACCAACAGAAAACCAAAACACAGAGAAGGAAAGATCCAACTTATTGACGCAACGGAAATGTATGCAGAAATGAGAAAGAATTTAGGTGATAAGTCCAGGGAGCTAAAAGAAAAAGACATCGAAAATATTTACCAAACCTACCAAGACTTTAAAGAAACAGACCTTTCAAAGATATTTGATAACAAAGATTTTGGCTATCAAGAAATCACCATTGAGCGGCCTTTGAGGCTAAAAGCGCAGTTGTCCGATGAAAATATCAAAAAGATTCGCTTTGCCGTTACTTACCTAGAAGATGTAATGGAGTGGATGTATGAAAAGTTTGGCGATGAAGTTTACGAAAACCCCTCAGAATTTAAAAAGCCGACAGAAAAGTATATGGAGACCAACGATATAAGCCTTTCTAAAACCAACACCAAGAAGCTTTTCCAGAAGACCACCTGGAAAGATCAAAAAGAGCTCATGGAGTTAGGCAAAAAAATTAAAGAAGTTGTCAGAGAAAAAGAATATGATAATTTCAATAAATTTAGAAAAGATGTAGAAGAAGCACTCGATAGGCTTGATATAAAAACCACTAAATCAGAGCGAACCAGTATTTACGATGTGGTTAGTTGGAAAGATGAAGAAGCAAAGCCGGTTATCAAAAAAGAAAAAAAGGACGGCACAATTGAGTACGAAGCAGACACTGACCTGAGAGATACGGAGAATGTGCCACTCAAAGAGGATATTGAGGATTACTTTGAGAAGGAGGTTAAGCCCTATGTTTCGGATGCCTGGATAGATTACTCTAAAACCAAAAC
>CAZXEI010000062.1:0-2247 GCA_964639775.1 uncultured Candidatus Saccharibacteria bacterium | reverse complement strand
TAAAGGAAGCATACCGTATCTTGAAAAAAAGAGGTAAAGCATTGCTTGTTGACTGGCGAGAGGGCAACCCTGTTGTTAAAAGCCAAAAGTTTGTCTCGCCAAGTGAAGTTGAAAATATGACGGAAAAGGCAGGGTTTCGAACGGTTAAAGAATTTGATCCGGATGATTATCATTTTGGTTTTATTTTAAAAAAATAATTAAATGAAAACAATCAAGTATTCATTATTAATAATTTCAATATCAGTTTTATTGGTTGTTGGCGGCATAGAAATTCTAGCTTATTCTTATAACCAAGGGGAGTTTTTAACAGTAAACAACTCGGAAATATTACTTGCCTCAGATGATTCTAGCTCGGACAGTGACACAACTAGTGGATCGAGCGATCTTTATTCGGGTATTGATTATAGGTCTCCGATAAAACATTCAGTTTTAACAGAATTATTATCTTATTTACTACAATTACTCTTTTGGTTGGGGATAACGGGCATGACGTTGATTGTCCTTTATGGGGCCTTCCAAATGATCTTTTCGGGGGGTGATCCGGCAAAATTTTCCAAAGGGCAGAAAACAATTATGTATGCTACCTTAGGCCTTGTCTTAATCTTGCTTAGCCGAGCCATAGTTGCTATAATAAAATCAGTTTTAACGCCTAATTAGTATCATTTAACTTTATGAATACAATTTTAAAGATTTTAGGGCTAACAGCACTTGTTTTGACGGTTAGCTTAACTCCTTTGGTCGGTTTTGCCGGCGGATGGGATCCTGTCGCCGATGGATCAGGCGACGATTATGAAGGAGTCAGCCCAGGAGATGTTACGGCCGGATGTAAAATAAGAGTAAAATTTTCAATAGGAGACGAAACTTTTTCTCCAGGTCAAAAAATCGAAGGAACGAGAGACGATTGGGGGCTTATCTGTATGATCGGAACCGTTCATTACATCACTAATTGGATCTTCTATCTGATCATGATTGTTGTTATGGTCATGGTTCTGTATGGTGCCTTTACCTTCTTAACTTCCTCAGGAGATCCGACCAAAACCGGCAAGGCAACTAAGGTGATAACCTATGCGGTGATTGGTATGATTATTGCTCTTTTAGCTCGAGCGGTACCTCAGGCGGTGAAATACATCACCGGAATGGGGTAAAAGAAGGCGGCCAGCGGGCGTAGCCGAATTGGTATAGGCGCAGGACTTAGGATCCTGTGGGTTTTCCCCGTGAGAGTTCGAGTCTCTCCGCCCGCACCGCAATTAAAGGTATGAAAATACAAAAATAGTTGCTTTATTCTTCGAGATGTTTAGTAAAATGGTTGTCTTTTAACGCGAACAGTATCTGAACATGTAAAGATTGTGAGAATGGAGTAATTAATTTTAATATCATGAATAAAAAAATATTATCATTATTACTGTTGCCAATTTTTCTTTTTGGTTTATTCGCTTCAGCCGAAGAAACAAATTTATTGCCGGGGGAAGAACCAACTGGTTGTACGATTAGGGCTAAGTTCACGATTGGTGAAGAAGAATTTAATCGAGGAGATCAAATCAGCAGTACGCGAGAAGATTGGGGCATTGTCTGCACTATTGCGACAGTTCACTATGTTACAAATTGGATATTTTACCTTTTGATGATTGCAGTGATGATTATGATTCTTTATGGTGCCTTTGTTTTCTTGACTTCATCCGGTGATCCGGGAAAAACAAGTAAGGCAACAAAAACAATAACCTTTGCAGTTATCGGCATGATCATCGCTCTCTTGGCACGAGCGGTTCCTTCGGCTGTCCGATACATCACGGGAATCAATTAAAAAATTCCCCTCGAAAAGAGGGGATTTTTTTATTCTTTAATCTCTATTTTCCCTTTAATAGTTTTGGGAACACGCGGGACAACAATAGTGAGAATGCCTTCTTTCATAGAAGCCTTAATTCGACTAGGGTCAACTCCGCTGTCTAAAGATATTTGCCTTGAAAAAGGTCCCCAATAGCATTCTTCGAGGAGATATCTTCCTTTCTCCTGGTTTGGCCGAGGGCGGTCTCCTCTGATAGAGAGCATGTCGTTCTTGAAAATAATATCTAGTTTTTTAGCATCTATCCCAGCAATAGGTGATTGTATCAAATAACAATCGTCGTTTTCAATAACATCAACGATGAGCTTTCCTTCCGGGTCAAGCCATTGCTTCTCTTTGTTTTCTATTTTTTTCTTAGCCATAATTAAATAAAATTATTTCTTTAAATGAGCGAAAGCGATAATATC
>CAZXEI010000061.1:0-2272 GCA_964639775.1 uncultured Candidatus Saccharibacteria bacterium | reverse complement strand
TTGTCGATCTATAACGGAACGGTTAATTACAATATCACTGCTATTATCAAAGGCGGTGGTCTCCGTTGCCAAGCTGAGGCCTTGGCTCTAGGGATTGCCCGCGCATTAGTTGAGGCCGAGCCGAACACTAAGTCGGAAATAAAAAAAGCCAAGCTCTTGACCCGCGATGCCCGCGTCAAAGAACGTCGCAAATTCGGTCTCAAAAAAGCCCGCAAAGCTCCACAATGGTCTAAGCGGTAAACGAACTCCGCAGACATATCTGCTCGATTCTCGAGTAAAGCAAATCCTCGAGTAGGGGTTTTACTGAAAATAAACTAAAAATTACATGCAAAAATGTGTTCACTGTAGAACAGAACTGACTGATATAACAGTAGACCATGTTTTCCCCGATCGTTGGTTTCCTGATAGCACCCCGTTAAATATTCAGAGATGGACGGTTCCTAGTTGCAAAAAATGTAACTCCGATTTCGGTGCACTTGAGGAGCGCCTACGTGCTTACATAATTCCTAGTATTGAGGAAGGTAAAAAAGAAATTTCTGGGTTGAGAGAAAAAGTCTATAGATCATTCGGAATTGATTTGAAAGATAATTTAGAGACAGAAGAGTTAGATAAGAGAAGAAATCTAGCAAAAAAGACATATAATCAGCTTAAACCAGTTTCTTCTGTGGCTACTTTTTACCCAGGATTTGGTCCTACTGAAAGGTATTCTCTTGAAAAACAGCATGCAATAGAAATACCGGATGATTTATTGACCAAGATTTTTGAAAAGATTGTTAGAGGTGCTGAATATGTATTGAATGAAAAGAGGATTGTCGAACCACCTTTTGAAGTGAGTGTATTTATCGGCGAAGATATTTTAAAATTTGAAGTATTAAAAATAGATTTTAATAAAACTGAAAACCTTGGGCCAGGATTCAGGATTCAAAGATTAGCGGGTAATGAATCAGTTTTATATAAGATCGTAATATGGGGTCGATTGGTTGGCTATGGTTCGATTGGTTTGTCCGAATAGCACCGCCGTGGCAGCAGAGCTAGTCTTGCTATTTTAATGAATTTAGATCCTAATTCTCGCAAACTACATAATGAAGGTATTCTACAGTCTTTTTTCCTTTATGATTTCTACTCTCCTCTTTGTCTGCCCTAAAACGATTATATTCCTTCGTAAAATACCCATATTTGCCCCGTAGGCTCATTATTTCTTTGATGTCATCTAAAGCCATTAATCCCTCATTGTTGTAGCTTAAAAAGATATATTTTGCTCTTGCTTTCAAAATTAAATCTTTAAAAGACTTCTTAACTTGGGATCTTGAACAGTAAAGTGATTTTTGGCTTTGGTATTCTCGTAAACCAGTTTTCCCATGAATTTTGGGATTGTCGTATTTAGCGATGGTTTCAAGCAAGTGGTAATTGGTCGCATATTGCCTATGATTATATGGTGGGTCTAAATACAAAATATCCCCATTTACTTTTTCGATAATTTCATTTATATCAGCATTAAAAACTTCATGCTCTTGATCGTTTATTATCAATTCCACTGGTTTTAAAATTAAATTATTTTGAGCCGTCTTTTTTAGTTTTTTGAGAAAAGCACCATAAACTGAAGCGGTGTTTGCGTATTTATCAATAGACTCAACTAAACTTGTGATCAGAAAATAGTATTCATCGTCAGAAATTATTTTTTCTGTTTTCCAGTCCTCAATTTTTTGACGAATGGCATCGCACCTCATTCCGTTTTCATTTGAAAAATATTGTCGCGGTTCTCCTTTATCTTTAGTGCCACCAAGACAATAGTTTTTATAGATAAATCCTTTTTTGCCCTTCAATTCGGATAAATAATCGCAGACATAATTTTTCCTATCCTCAATTTCAACTTCCTTTAATTTTGGAAGTTCTTTTTCCAACTTTAAAAAAGTTAATTCCTCGTGATTGCCAATGTAGTGTCGGTTTAAGACATAACTATAATATTGAATATCGTTCGCAATTATTTTATATCCCTTTTTCTTGAAATAACTTCCAACAATTCCAGTTCCCGCAAATAAATCACAAAAAGTACCGCAGTTTTTATCAACTACTTTGTTGATGGCGATCCTAAACCGCAATCAAGACAAACCAAATGTTCAACTAAATTTTTTCCATCAATATCAAACATACGATATGCTTTTGACATTGTTCCGCAATCTTCACATTTTTTACGAAGCTCTTTTTTCTTACGATTTTTCTTTTCCTCTTTTTGAAAAATGTTAGTGTTCATATTTTTTGTTAAATATAAGTT
>CAZXEI010000060.1:0-2331 GCA_964639775.1 uncultured Candidatus Saccharibacteria bacterium | reverse complement strand
TAATCCATAATAATCTTCGCGATGTTCTTCAAAAAATTCGCTGAGATATAAAAACGGATGTGTAAGCAGCTGCCGTTCATAAAGGAATAACGAAATAATGAGTCTTCCTACTCTGCCGTTACCGTCTAAAAATGGATGAATAGCTTCAAATTGATAATGGGCGACGGCGATTTGAACAAGCAAATCTTTTTCATCTTTAGAGTTTAAATATTTCTCTAAATTGCTGAATAGAGAAATGATCTCATTCGCCGGTGGCGGGACAAAACTTGCGCCCCCAATCCCTGCACCCGGCCTGCCAATGTAAACTTGTGCTTTTCTGAATTGTCCCGGGGCTTTGTTTTGGCCACGCCCCGAACGAAGCAAGATTGAATGTAATTTTTTGATTAGATTTTCAGTGAGCGGTTTTGTTTCTAAGGTTTTTACGCCGAGTCCCAAAGCTTCACGGTAATTGATGATTTCGCGAATATCTTTTTTTCTCTCGGAGCCATCTTTTTTTTCATCTTGCGCTTCGTATTCCAAAACCTCATTGAGTGTTGCTTGCGTTCCTTCAATTTTGGAACTTAAAACCGCTTCTTTGGTTTGCATGGTTCTGCCGAGCAGCTCAGGATTTGGTAATTGATTCAAGAGAGAGTTCAAAGAAGCAATTGCTCTGTGAGCCTTTGTGATGTGACCGATTAAATTTAAATAATCGATTTTGATCGGTAGTTTTTTCGGAATAAAAGGTCTTTCGCCCATATTTTTATGATTAGAATAAGGGATAGCGTTATTCTAACAATTAGAATAATAAACTTGGTTATTCTAAATATAACCAATTTATTAGAATAATGCAAGTATGTTATTGACAGCATAAGATAAGGCGTTTCCGGAGCCTTGCGGAGAGAGCATCATATTCTCTCTAGAAAATAAAAAACGTATATCTCATAAATTGTTTTTATATAAGATATTTTAACAATAATACCGCAAGACAAAAACCCGAGCTAATCTTGTCCTCTCTCTTCTCAAACCTAATCATTCAGGTCTGTTCGATAAAAAGTATTCTGGCGGAGAGAGTGGGATTCGAACCCACGAGCCCCTTGCGAGGCACGGCTTTCCAAGCCGTTCCGTTCAGCCACTCCGGCATCTCTCCTTATTTTTCCGACAAGCGTTTAACTCTCTCCTCTACTGGAGGATGAGTCGCAAAAATATTGGTTAACCAACTATTTTTTTGCTTCCCTCGGAAAGGTGAAGTGAAAAACAAATGAGCATTTCCTGTGTTGGCTTTTCTCAATTGATGATCATCATTCGATATTTTGATCAAAGCACTAGCCAACCCTTCGGGATAACGAGTGATAAGAGCCCCCGAAGCATCAGCCAGAAATTCTCGGCGACGCGAAACTGATGCTTTGATTATGGCAGCGGCAATTGGTGCCAAAATTATACCAACTAAGCCAATAATTACCATAACCAAACCGTCTTGACGTTTACCGCCCCGATAAAAACTCATTCTCATAGCCATATTCGAGATTATGGTGATCGCTCCGACTAAAACAATAATGACCGTCCCTAATAAGATATCACGATTCTTAATGTGAGCCAGCTCATGAGCAATAACGCCTTCCAGTTCTGAACGATCCAGTCTTTTAATCAATCCTCGAGTCACCACCACGGCTGCATTTTTATCATTCCGCCCGGTAGCAAAAGCATTCGGCTGCTCTTCTTCCATGATATAAAGTCGAGGCATGGGCAAACCGGCTGAAATGGTTAAGTTTTCCGTTAATCGATAAAGCTCGGGCTCATCTTTTTTATCAACTTCTTTGGCTTTCACCATTTTAAGGACCAATTTATCGGAATACCAATAAGCAAAAAAATTCATAAACAGGCTCCAAATAATAGCAAAACCCAAAATAAACCAACTCTCAAATAGATAACTTAAAGCCCACCCCAGTCCGATAATGAGAATCATCAAAACAAACATCAAAAACCATGTCCGACGAATATTACTGTCAGCCTGGTTATAGAGATTGGCCATATTAGAAACTTACTTTGGGGGCCTGGCGCTCAGTCTCATCTTTTAACTCAAAAAGACTTTCTTTCCGGAAGCTAAACATTTGAGCTACCAATAAATCAGGGAAACTTTCAATTCTAATGTTCAAATCTCGAACGTTCCCATTGTAAAAACGACGAGCTGATTGTATTTTGTTTTCCGTATCTGATAATTCTTGCTGCAAAGCCATGAAATTCTGAGAAGCTTTTAATTCCGGATAATTTTCCACTACGGCAAAAAGGGACTTAAGTGTATTCGACAGAGCATTTTCAGCTTGAGCATGCTCATCAACCGTCTTGGCTGTCGCC
>CAZXEI010000059.1:0-2429 GCA_964639775.1 uncultured Candidatus Saccharibacteria bacterium | reverse complement strand
GCCGAATGGAAGCGGCTCCAGGTCGGCGGGCCATAGCTGAATACGAAAAGTTAAAAGCCTCTCTTTCTGAAGATGAGACCATTTGTTTTATGGATGGTGTACATCCTACTAACAATGTGCAGCCTGCGTATGGCTGGATAAGGAAAGGTTCCAGAAAAGAACTTCCTTCTAATACCGGAAGATCAAGGCTAAATCTTTCCGGAATTATTGATGTGATTAATCATAGTGTAATAGTTCAAGAGGATGAAATGCTTAATTCAGATGCAACGATCTGCTTTTTTCAAAAAATTGAGAAATATTACCCGGGTAAAAGCAAGATTCATATATTTTGTGACAATGCTAGATATTACCGAAATAAGGCAGTAAGAAAATATCTGGAAACTTCTAAAATAATCTTGCATTTTCTTCCTCCATATAGTCCCAATCTTAATCCGATAGAAAGATTGTGGAAATGGATGAAAGAACGAGTTATTTATAATGTTTATTACGAAGGTTTTGAGGAATTTAAAATGGCTATCATGGGTTTTTTCTCTGCTCTTAATCAGTTGGCGCCAGACTCCGCTCTTGGTCTAACATTCAGAAGTCGAGTTAGAGATAAATTCAGGCCAATTAAATCTGCTTTAACCAAATCTTGGTAACTTTTCAAAAAGTCCTGGCAAATCCAGAATTCTTTAAAAATTAGCCATAAATAATTTTAGCTTTTTGAATAATTAATTCTGATAACCGCGGAACAGTTTGAGCGCCTATTAACCTGTCTAACACATAATTTCCAAAGGCTACTCCAAGCTTTCGACAAGTTTTCTTAAGACTTGTAAAAGTATCTCTTGCCTCACGACCGAGATCGCTTCTGGTGCTTCCGGAAATTTTCCTGCGTTTAGCATATTCTCTGATATCTCTCTCGCAATCATTATTATGAAGAGGTAGTACAGGATATTTTAAAACAAGAAGAAGCCCTTCCTTTCTAGATATAGTATTTGCTATTAGAGCATTTATGCTAGGACTGAAATACTTTTCTTGAAAAATTTCATCAAAACGCTTTAAGAGTTGAATTTGATCATCTACCGTTGGGCGTGACTTAAAGATCTTCAGTTCTTCATAAAAATCCCAAATTTCTGCTCGTATCGCTTCGATTTCCTCTCGTTCATGTTCTGAAACTGGCACAAGTTTGCGATAGTGGCGCTCTTCGTGCACCCAACAAAGTGCATTTAAAAATAGCCTAAATTGACGGGCTGCATCACTTACAATTGGTATGTTCAGGTTGATTCCAAGCACAAAGGCTCCTCCTACTAGAGCAGCTTCAGTGGATATTTTGCGGTCTTTTTCAGTTCTAATTTCCATTTTCTTTAGAAAAGCTTCCCAAGCTTTTAAACCATGAAACCGCTTACCTTCAAATTTTTCCAATACTCGAAGAGTTTTGTCTCCAAGACCGTTTTCAAAGGCATAATTTAAGGATTCTTCAGTGATTATATACAGTTCTCGTTGCCCCTGCAATAATTGTAGAAAATTAACGCGACTTTTAGATTCCGCACTTTTGAAATAACAAAAAAAAGAACTTCCTAATACTGTACAGTAGCCATTGTGTCCTTGGTGCCTTGAGGATGTGTCATCAGTATTTAAAAATTCCGAATACCGCATCCCAGCTTCCAAAATCTCTTCTTTTTCCTGATGGAACTGCTCTTTGTGTCGGATTAATATGTTGTTGAGTTCGGCCTGGCTTATATCGATTCCCATCTCATAAAGTTGCTCCAATAGAAGGGGCTCTGTTACATGGCACTGAAAATATTGGGTTATACAATAGGATTGTAACTCCGCACTAAAATGGCCTTGACTATATTCCTGAGGAAGTTCTCCACGTATACGTGAGCCATCAGGAGCAATATAAACAGCCAACCGAAACTTAATTTCTACAGATTCTATACGTAGATCTTGAACAGAGTATTCTTCGTAACCCTTAAAGCGGGAACCTGAGGGAACAAAATTTGGTTGAATGATACGATCTTCCTTTTTTCTCTGCTTACGAGCATTTAAGGATGATGAATCGTTTTTGCCCCTGGGTTTTTCCTTATTTTTTGCGTCTTTTGATACCTTAGACGGTGGAATTTTAGGTCGTTGATTATAACCCTTAAGTTTTGCTATTTCATCTTTTAAGTGCGTGATTTCTTCTGCTTGTTCCTTGATAATTCGAAGCAAAAGCTGAACTAATGGAGTTTTTTGATCTTCCGGGATCTCGGGTAATTTCATTTTTACACCAAAAATTAAAAAAAATAATAGCAAAATTACTTTTTATTTTTCTATCAATTTTTTATTTTACAATACCCTTAATTATCAAAAGATCAAAATGTTGCCAGAAGTTTTTGATAAGTTACTTTGATTTTAGGAATTTCCAATTTTATTCCTGAAATTTTATATAAAGAAAAAATTTTATTCAA
>CAZXEI010000058.1:0-2447 GCA_964639775.1 uncultured Candidatus Saccharibacteria bacterium | reverse complement strand
CACCATAATTTTCAATAAGCTGGAGTGGGTCAATGCCAGTTCCGAGAGATTTGCTCATGCGACGTCCTTCTTTGTTAAGTACGGTTGGATGGAAATAAACTTTGGAAAAAGGAATTTTCCCAGTAAATTCCCGACTTGAAAAAATCATACGAGTTACCCAAAGATTCATGATTTCAGTAGCGGTAGAAAGAAAATCAGTTGGATAAAACTCTTTTAAGTCAGATGATTCCTCTGGCCAACCCAAAACGGCAAAAGGCCAAAGAGCTGAGCTGAACCAAGTATCAAGCACGTCAGTTTCTCCTTCTATAGGGACGGAGTGCCCCCACCAAATCTGGCGGGAAAGGCACCAGTCTTTGATATTTTCTAACCAGTTTAAGTAAACTTTTTTCCAACGTGATGGATAAAATTTTATTTCTCCTGATTTAACCGCTTCAGCTGCTAATTTAGCGAGATGGTCCATTTTTAAAAACCATTGCTCAGAAGGAAGTATCTCCGTCTTAGTTTGGCATCTTTCGCAGGCAGGAACTTCATGCTGGTAATCTTCAATTTTTTCAATCAGACCTAAGGTGGTCAAATCGTCGATTACTTTTTCTCGAGCCTTGTCTAGTTTTAATCCTTGATATTTTTTGGGAACATTTTCGTTTAAAGCCCCTTCTCGATCGATGACAGTTTTGTAGCCAAGTTTATGTCGTTCACCGATTTCAGCATCTACTGAATCATGCGAGGGAGTAACCTTTAACGCTCCTGTTCCAAACTCTGGATCAATAGCAGAGTCAGAGATGATAGGAATAACAGAGTCAGTTAAGGGGAGTTTTATTTCTTGCCCAATTAACTTTTGATAATGCTTGTCTTTCGGATTTACAGCAACGGCTAAATCTCCAAACATTGTTTCTGGGCGAGTTGTGGCAATAACAATATAATCTTTTTTTCCAGAGAGGGGATATCGGATATACCAAAGATGTCCTTTTTCTGCTTGACGTTCTAGTTCTAGATCAGATAAAGCAGTGCCACATCTGGGGCACCAATTGATAATTCTTTCTTTTTGATAGATCCATCCTTTTTCATAATAATGCCGGAAGGCTTTTCTGACCGCTTGACTATAATTTTCATCTAAAGTAAAGCGTGTTCTTGACCAATCACAAGATGCTCCGATTTTCTTTAACTGGTTAGTGATAACATTTTGATATTGGTCTTTCCATTTCCATATCTCAGCAATAAAATTTTCTTTTCCTAAATCAAATCGAGTCTGATTTTTTTCTTTAAGAATCTTTTTCTCAATGACATTTTGTGTAGCAATACCGGCATGATCAAATCCCGGAACCCAAAGAGCTCGATATCCCTGCATTCTTTTTTGACGAATGACGACATCTTGGACGCTAGCATTAAGGGCGTGACCCATATGAAGAGATCCTGTTATGTTGGGTGGAGGGATAACGACAGTAAAGCTTTTCATTCGTTTACCGGGCAGCTTATCGGGATTAAAAAAACCGGCCTTTTCCCACGCTTCATATATTTTCGGTTCAGCCGTGCTGAAATCAAATCGTTTATCCATGATTAAGATTAAGATTAGCTTTGACTTTAATTGTATCAGATAGAGTTGCTTTTTTTAAATGGATTAACCCGGCTAAAGCAATAATAGCAGCATTGTCGGTGCAAAAATGAGTTGGAGGGATAAAAGAAGGCAATGATATTTTTTTTGATTCTTCGATTAAGCGACGACGAAGAGATTCATTAGCCGATACACCGCCCCCCAGCATGATGGCTTTGGCGCCATGTGCCTTAGCCGCTTTAATTGTTTTATAGACAAGAACGTCATTTATAGCGTTCTCGATTTCAAAGGCCATCTTGTAAATATATTCAGGCTTCTTTTTAATATTTTCAGAGTAAGATCTATGTCGATAAAGAACGGCAGTTTTAAGTCCTGAAAAACTAAAGTCATAATCATTACTCTGAATCATCGGTCGGGGCAATGTGATATCTTTGATTTCCTGAGAAACATTGGATTCGTCAATTTCTTTCCATAATTTGGCTGTCTTCGATATTTCTGGTCCGCCAGGATATCCCAAGCCGAGAACACGGGCAGTTTTGTCAAAACATTCACCAGCGGCGTCGTCTCTGGTTTGACCAATAATTTTATAAGAGCCTAACTTTTCTATTAAAACCAATTCCGTATGACCACCGGAAACAATCAAAGCGATGGCGGGCCATTCTTTAGGATAATCTTCAGTTAGCCAATTAGCAGCGATATGGGCTTCTAAATGGTCTACCTCAATCAATGGAATTTGCCATATCTTTGATAGAGCCAGAGCTAAATTTGCTCCCGTCCATAGTGCCGGTTCCAAGCCGGGGCCAACTGTGACTGCGATGAAATTAATATTTGGTTTTGCCCAGCGATGAAGAAAAATTTTCAAATTCTTAGCGAGAACTTTTTCTCGTTTTAATGTCTC
>CAZXEI010000057.1:0-2495 GCA_964639775.1 uncultured Candidatus Saccharibacteria bacterium | reverse complement strand
ACGTGTCTGGCGAGCGGTTCCGATGCGGCGGCTGATGAACAGAACGGTATGGGGCCATATTATTCTCTTTTTTTAGGTCAATTTCCCGATCAAGTCTTTCCATATCATCCAAAATATCCAGCAAGTCGATAATAATATCTGCATTGGCCTGTTTTACAAAGTTATCATTCCGCTCTAGCTCAGTTTTTTTGTAATTGACAAACTCGGCACGAGATCTTTGCCACCCCTCTAAATATTCTTTTTTTTCCTTAAGACAATCTGATAATTTTTTTTTCAATTCAATCAAAGATTGATCCTTTTCTTTTGAATCCATGGGACTTATGCTAAGTTTAATGATAACACGAGTTAGTATATGTGTCAATGACAAAAACTAAGTTTAATCGTTCTTATCCGCATAAAAAACTCTTTCTTCATGACTCCCAACATCAACATAATCGAGCGAAATAAGTTCTTCCCTGGTTTTAGTTCTCAAAAATAATTCTAACCGACGAATCTGAGAATAAATATCATTAAACTGATTTAGATAGATAAACCAGTTAGATTTAAATTCAGTATCGCTGATCATAGCCTTAACATAGAATTTATCAATTTCAAATCTCGTCAAAAACAAATACGGAAAAAGAGAAATCGTTTCCTTGGTGCCAGAAATTATTTTTTGAATTTCTTCTAAGAAAACACTACCTCCGGAAAGAATAATCTCTTGTTTTTCGGAACAAAATATCATAGGTAAATTAGAAGGACAGCCATTTTCAATTTGTTCCAAGAAAAAATAATTTTGATCAATTAATATTTTTTTTCCTGTTGACATAATAACACAATAAGCCATCTTTCTCTCTTTCAAAACAATCTTTATCGCATTGGGCCATTTACGGGATATTTTAATCTCTTCGATATACAGAAAATTATTCTTCAGATCCCCGGCCAAATCATTTAGTGGCCATAAGATGCTCAGTGAAGGATTCCTCTCCAATACATTCAAGGCAAAATTTTTTATTTCTTTGCCGTCTATTACATGATTGCCCTCTATCAAGATGTCTTCACAGCGGAATAATGATGAAAAGAAAAGCAGGCACACTAATACAATCAACAGAAAAAAAACAATAAGCCATCTTCTGAAGAGTGCCCGCTTATAAAAAGGATGGTGAACTCTTCTTTTTTTTCTATGAATTGTCGTCATAGATTTCTTTTTCTTCTTCTTATTTTTTCTAAAAAATAATTAGGCCAATAAGAAGGTCTCCATATCAAATCTTGATTCGGTACATAATCTAAACGAAAACCCCCGAAGCCTTTTTTGAACAAAGTTAATCCTTTATAAGCATGGTCGAGTTTTTCCTCCTGATCGGCGATACCCCAAAAATTATAAAGAGAACACCCTCTTGATTTAGCTTCTTGGATTGCTTTCCATTGAATTAAATAAGATCCTGGGGCTCCTTTGGGCTGATTGCTCACAGAAGCTCCTTGATGATAATAGGCTATCCCTTGATAAAATATTACCATCGCTGAAGCAATCGGTTTCTCTTGATAATAAGCATTGAATATCAAAATTTCATCTTTTTTCTTTAAAGATTCGACTTCTTTCCTTAAATAATTTAAAGAAAAAGCTTGAAAATCATGACGATCAACTGTTTTCTCGTAAAGGGTCAAAAAAGAATCAAAATCATCGGAAGAGCAGCCTGTCTCAATTTTTAAATCCTGGTTCTTTAATCCTTGTCGAACGAGATAACGTGTTGTTTTTCTCATTCCTCTTAATATCTCTTCTTCGGGCAAAGAAATATCCAAACACCACGTAACTTCCGGAACAACAAACATAGGCGCTGTCTTGAAATCAAGATTTTTACAGATTTTAAGATTTTCTGCCTCTCTTAACCAAGGAGGAGCCATTCTTAAAAAAGATATATCTGAATTTTTTCCGAAGGATTCTTTCAAGTAAGACGAAAACGCTTCTAGTATTTTTCCTCGATGCGACCAATAATCTTCATGGATCAATGGACCATGAGGGATGAATAAAAAGAATTTTTCCAGACCAAATCTTCGAATAATTGGCATTTTCGTGACTAATGCTCCAGCTATTAATTCTTCATTTTCAATAATACCAAAAGTCCAAACCTCTTGCCCTAACGATTGTCGCCATTCTTTAGACGACCAACTTTGCATGAAAGTTTTATTGGGACAATTTCGATTGAGCTCTTCCCATTTATCTTCATCCTTAATTTCACAAATAAAAAACTCAGGCATAAATCTATTTTAATCAAGTTTAGTGTCGGTTTCAATTTCTGTTAAAAGTTTGTGGTAATTGCAATATTCGCAATCTTTATTGCTATCAGGTATCTCTTTCTCAACCAGGCATTCTTTTGCCGAAAAAATACAATCTTCTATCCAATTATCATTTCCCTCGTATGGGATTAATTCGACTGAAAACTCAAGACGAGAGTCGAAAGCTTCTTTGTCTTTCCTGCCATTAACATAAACAAAATAACCTAAGTTTGAAACATTAA
>CAZXEI010000056.1:0-2612 GCA_964639775.1 uncultured Candidatus Saccharibacteria bacterium | reverse complement strand
AAAACCATAAGTTTTTTATTGAGAAGATCCTTTTGTGTTTTCACTCTTTGCAAGATATTCTCTACTTTTAAAATTAAGAATCGCGGGTTGAAAGGTTTTGTGATGTAGTCAAAAGAACCCAATGAAAGACCTTTTTCAACATTTCGAAGCTCCGCAGTTGCGCTGATAAAAATGACTGGTGTATTTGCTAACTGTTGATAGCTTCTAAAGACTTTCATGACTTGAAAGCCGTCCCAGAAAGGTAAATTGACATCTAATAAAATCACATCTGGGGCAAAGACAAGCGCGGAGATCAAGCCTTTCTGCCCGTCATTTTCAACCCGCACCTTAAAGCCATGCTTCGCAAGTAAGCTTGATAGCCCCAGAGCAAAATTTTTATCGTCATCAATTACAAGGATCTTATTCATTTTTATCTCCAAGCCATAGCATTTACCAAGTACCGGTATCTGTTGTAAATAAACAGCCGTCGGGTAGAAAGAAAGCCTTTTTGTTCGCTGTAGGCAATCTACCCTCCGGCTGCTGTGGTAAACTTATCTTAAGGAAATATTTTTGGCACAAAACAATTGTTAGAAGGGTTTAAGATAAGCCCACTATATAAATATACATACTCGCTCAAATTACACAAGGTCTGATTGCATAACTTTTTCACCACAATTGCTGAAGTCTATTCTGCATTTATTGAGATCGCTTAGGCTCTCATTATCCTCACCAAAATTCACGTATTAAGAACATCTCAGGCTCTCAAGTAAAGGACTCTTGTGCCTGATGCAAAAACAAAGTTTCCCAAATGATTCATAATCAGGATAATCTTATTCAAAACGATAGAAAAATTATTCCTCACCTGGTTAACCTTTTGGCGCAAATCCCCCAATCCACAAATAGCCCATAACTGCTAAAAAAAAAGCCTTTGAGCAGAATGGACGAGCAGAGGGGTCTACTCTAAGGCTTAAAAATTGGTCTGTTGTCTTTTATGGGTCAACTAGTGTAGAGAAGAGTGAGACCAATTTATTGTAATTATAAATAAATTTTAATATTTAATCAATACTTAATTGCCTATCTTTATAGATAAAAATGCAGAATTCTTCTCTGCAGATGCAGAACACCGACTAGGTTGCCCCATTTAAAAAGGCGACTGTAGAATCCGCATGAAACTGGTGCCGATTACGAAGCCAGTCTAACCTCCAATCAGAAATAATCCAAGATACGCCCTCAAACGAAGTAATCAAAAAAGCGTAGAAACTCACTGTCCCATCCGTCAAGTAATCATGATTTTCAACAACCAATTATTTCGGTGTAAACAAAATCGAATTATGCACGCCGAAAATATTTTGATTAAAATTATGGTATTAACAAGAATCAAATGACTGACTAGAAAAGATTATCTCGGCCAAACAAGAACAACAAATAATAGAGCGATATCGGATCAACAACATCATGGGGGTCTTATATAGCAAAATCTATTTGGTTAAAAAAATGGCGGACAAAGTAATTGAGACCAGAAGTCAATACTAGAATCTAAGATCAAAAAAGGGGAAATTTTAAACTATAATAATTGTTTATTCTTCTCACCTCAATTACTAATCAACAAGATTATCGGCCGAAAACTAATCATGCAAACGATGACTGGTCAGTTGAAGCAATTCAAGATGATGAAGCATTCTTGCCTCCATCCAAGTATGGCTTGAAAGCTGTAGATAATTGACCGAAATAGTTGACAAGCTGTTCACAATCATTGACTAAAGCACCAATATCAAGAAAATCATAATCCAGAAATCCTTGCACGGTTTATGGAGTTTGTCCAAATTGAGAACAGAGGCAGTTTCATACCAAACAAGCAAAAACTCAGAGTAAAACCTTTATCTCTTTAACACAAATAAATGAGCTCAAGATTAACCAATTTCAACAAGCAATAAAAACTCTAAATTTATTTTTATAGTAATATTTTGGTTTTTTTTAATTTATGGTAGGATTCTTAGTTAGCATCAAAATGGGATCTTAGCCGCTTCATGCACCATAGCAAAATTTATTCCAAAGAGAGATTTATAAGTTTTCAGAAATTGTGATGGGATAATCCATAATCTGAAACCGGTGAACAAAACCACGGTATGCTTTTTATCGATCTCTTGAGTTTTTAAGTACGAAAGGAAGTTATAGAAAAATGAACAAAAAGATATTCCTGCTCTTAGGTATTTTAATTCTGCTGAGTGTCACGTCTTGTAGTTCGCAAAGCAGTAAGTCCGACAAAATAATTATTGGTGTTCTTGCGCCACAAACAGGCTCAATTTCTGCACTAGGGCAGGATCAAATTAATGGCGTGGTGCTTGCTGTGGATCAAATAAATGAAGCCGACGGGTTGCTTGGTAAACAGCTAGAAGTACGAATTAAAGACGATCAAAAAGATCCGGGGCTCTCAGCTACATTAACCAAGGAATTAATTGATGAGGGCGTTGATGTCATTATTGGAGGTCTTTCAAGTTCGTCCACAATTTCAGCGGGATTAGTGGCAGAAGCTGAGAAAGTTCTTCTCATTAGTCCGTGGTCAACAAATCCGAATGCGGCTGAAGGTGAATGGGTTTTTCGTGCTTGTTTTTCAGATGATTTTCAACGTCAAG
>CAZXEI010000055.1:0-2658 GCA_964639775.1 uncultured Candidatus Saccharibacteria bacterium | reverse complement strand
CTCTTGATTTTTATTGCTTATGCTATGGTTAGGCGTAATCTTTTCGAAACAAAAACAGTTTTAACTACACTTTTGATAGCACTTATCAGCATTCTTTTAACAGTAGAATTCTTTGTTTTTAGCGGAACTCTAGGAATGAAAATTTTCAAAGGGATTACGTTAATAGCTTTCTTTATTATGGGAGTGCTTTTGTTCAAAGCAATGAATAACGAAGCCAAGCAAAAGGAAAAATTAACTCATATGGCACACGGTCTTGAGCGGGCGAATCGAGACTTAAAAAAACTTGATCAAGCCAAATCGGAATTTCTCTCTATCGCTTCTCATCAGTTGAGAACTCCTCTGACGGCAATGAGGGGATATCTTTCTATGCTGATTAAAGGTGATTTTGGGGTGCTTTCTGGGAAAACCAAGGAGGTGGCAATGGAAGTTTATCGAGCCTCGCTAAGATTATTGAAGCTGTCGAATGATCTTTTAAACGTATCTCGTATTGAATCGGGTAAGTCGGTTTTAAATTATCGAAAAGTGTCAATAAAGGAATTAATTTCTTCGGTTGTTGAAGAAATGAAAGTTGAGGCTGATAACAAAAACCTTTCGCTGGAACTAAAGATAGAAAAAAACCTACCTTCGATTGAAATTGACACGGACAAGATAAGACAGGTCATCTTGAATCTTGTTGACAATGCTATTAAATATACAAAAAAAGGAGGTTTGACGGTCGGAGCGGTTAGATCGGAGAACGAAAAAATACTGATTAAGGTCAGCGATACAGGGGCCGGCCTGGATAAAAAAGACATATCTAAACTCTTCCAAAGTTTTTCTCGAGGGTATGCAGGAGCGAGCCTTCATTCTTCTGGAACGGGATTGGGCCTTTACGTTGCCCGTAAATTTGTCGATCAGCATGGAGGCAGAATTTGGGCTAAGAGTGAGGGAAAAGAGAAAGGGTCTGCTTTTTTTGTTGAATTGCCCATAAAAGCAGAGAAGAAAGGCTTGACTTGAAGGACAATTATGGTTAAATTAGAATAACATGCCGAATCTTGATTATTTAAAAATTCAAACAGATTTATTCCAATCAATTCCTCCGCGCTCTCAAGACATACTGAAAAGACGTTTTGGTTTGGACGGTAAAGACAAAGAAACGCTTGACTCAATCGGTCGCGATTTGTCTATTACAAGGGAACGAGTGCGTCAAGTGGAGGAAGCAAGTTTAGCCAAACTTCGAAGTTTGCAAACGCCGCAAACAGAAGAGTTGAGGCGTTCTTTCGCTTCTTATTTGAAAAAATATGGTGGATTAAAAAGGGAAGACTGCGCCCTGGAAGAATTGAGCATTAAAGAGAACGATCATCCTTATGTTTTATTCTTCTTGGTTTTAGAGCCAGATTTCTTTTCAATGAAATCAGATGAAGTAGTCTATCCTTTCTGGACAATCCAACAAGAAAAAATAAGCTTAGCTCATCAAATTGTTGAAAAGTTAGTTGCTGAGATTAAACGACGCAAGCATTCTTTGTCGGAAACAGAAATATTAAAAATTTATCCCGGGGAATTGAATATGATAAAATCGTGCCTGGAAGTGGCCCGCAATATTGAGCAAGGCATTGATGGCGACTATGGTCTGGCTGATTGGCCAGAAGTATGTCCTCAACGCCTAAAGGACAAAGCTTATCTAGTTTTGAGAGAAACAGGTCAACCTCTCCATTTCACGAAAGTAGCCGAACTAATCAATGAATTTAATTCACGTTGGCAACGTAACAAGTACGAATCGGCTCGTAAAGCGCTTGCCCAAACTGTTCACAATGAATTAATCCGTGACCCGAGATTTGTCTTAGTGGGGCGAGGTCTTTATGCCTTAGAAGAGTGGGGCTATGAGCCGGGAACGGTTAAAGATTTAATCGTGAAAACTTTAGAAAGAGAAGGGAAGCCGATGACACGAGAAGAAATAATTGAAAAAATACTAGAACAACGTTTTGTCGAGAAGACGACGATTTTGCTTAATTTGAGCCGAAAAGATTTATTTGAGAGACAGGAAGATAAAACTTATAGATTAATCTGAAATTAAGAAGGAGGCTTTATGACTAGCTCAACAATAACAGGGGCTGACGCTATTTCACTGTTGTTTTGTTTAGGTCGTTTCGTGGCTTCATGGTGGTGGGTAATCTTGCCTTTTTTAGTTTATCCTTTTTGGCGACGCATTTATCTTTATTATATCCAGGGGATATGGGCTAAAGACAAAGGAAAGTATGCTTTATTGGAGATAAGGCTTCCCGAAGAGATCAACCGACCGACTAAAGCCATGGAACAGCTATTCGCTAATCTTTGGTTTATTTTGGATGATCCGAATACACGGGAAAAGTGGCTGGAGGGGAAAGAAATGCTTCATTTCTCTCTTGAAATATTAGGTCGTGGCGGGGAAATTCATTTTTTGGCAAGAGTCCCTGCTGTCCATGTTGAAACATTTAAATCTATCGTTTACGCTCAATATCCGGAAGTGGAAATTGGGGATTTTACGGAATACGTTAACCAAGTTCCCAATCCGTTACCAAACCGTGATTGGAATCTGTGGGGATCCGACATCAAAATGGTTAAACCCGATAGTTATCCGATCAAAACATATCCTATATTTTTTGAAGAAAGTCCATCCGAAAAAGAACAATTTAAGATAGA
>CAZXEI010000054.1:0-2668 GCA_964639775.1 uncultured Candidatus Saccharibacteria bacterium | reverse complement strand
GAACAAAAGCTGATCATGGGTTGAGACTGAAATAAAATGCTCGACAATATCGCCCTCTACCGTTTTCATGCCTATAATGCCGCGCCCACCTCTCTTTTGAATTTTATAAACTTCCGGTTGATTCCTCTTGATGTAACCTTTTTGAGTAATGATGATGAAATTTTCTTGATCCGGGATTAAGTCCTTCTTGGAAATTTGTTTCACTTGACCGAGTATGATTTCTGTACGACGAGGATCACCATGTTTTTTCTTCATATCTTCCAGTTCTCGCTGAATTACCTTTTCTACCTTCTTAGGACTGGCTAAAAGGCCTTCCCATGTTTTTATTCTTTTTTCTATATCTTTTAATTCACTTTGAATCTCAACTTGTTCTAGTTTGGCCAAGCGATGTAATTTAATCTCCAATATCGCTTCAGCTTGCAATTCGCTTAATTTAAACTTCTTTATTAAGTTCTTGGCTGCATCAGCTCTATCCTCAGATTTTTTAATCACGGCAATCACTTCGTCAATATGGGCTAAAGCAATCATTAAGCCTTCTAAAATATGTTGTCTTTTAAGACTACGATCAAGATCAAACTTTGTTCTTCGAACCACTACCTCACGACGATGAGCTAAGTAGTAATTTAAAATATCAACCAAAGAAAGCACTCTCGGCTGGATACCATCAACCAAAGCCACCATATTAATATGGTGTTTCTTTTCAAGATCCGTGTAACGATAAAGTTGATTCAAAATTCTTTGAGGAAAACCTTGCTGTGAAACTTCTAAAACAATTCTTAAGCCGTCTCTATCTGATTCGTCTCTAATGTTTTTTACTCCTTTTAACCTATCTTCCGAAGCTAAATGGGCAATTTTGCTGACCAAAGCCGCTTTATTGACTCGATAAGGAATTTCAGTAATAACTATTTTAGCGCCTTTGTCTTTTTCAATAACCTCCGCTTTTCCTCTATTCAAAACCGATCCTTTGCCTTTCGAATAAGTTGAAATCAGCTCCCCTTGGCCGTATATAATTCCACCTGTTGGCAAATCAGGACCTTTTACAAATTGGAAAAGATCTTCTGTTGTCGCATCCGGATGCTCGATAAGATAATTTAAAGCATCACAAAGCTCGTTTAAATTATGAGGCAAAATATTGGTCG
This sequence comes from uncultured Candidatus Saccharibacteria bacterium, assembly GCA_964639775.1. Taxonomy (GTDB): domain Bacteria; phylum Patescibacteriota; class Minisyncoccia; order Minisyncoccales; family UBA1441; genus CAZXEI01. The sequence goes on along the minus strand of CAZXEI010000054.1, from coordinate 1,529 downwards.
CCATTCCAACTGCAATCCCAACCGTTCCATTTAATAAAACTTGAGGGACTGGCGAAGGGAGAACTGACGGTTCCTTAAAGGTTCCGTCATAATTATCAACAAAATCAACTGTTCCTTTTTCGATGTCTGATAATAATTCTTCTCCTAAAACCGAAAGTTTCGCTTCTGTATAACGCGGAGCAGCTGGAGGATCATCGTCGATTGATCCGAAATTACCCTGCCCCCGAACCAATGGATACCTCTTGGTAAAATCTTGAGCCAAGCCGACCATTGCATAATAGACCGAAGAATCTCCGTGAGGATGATATCGGCCCAAACAATAACCAATAATTGCTGAAGATTTTTTAGTTGACGCCGAAGCCTTGAGGCCCATTTCGTAAAGAGAATAAAGTATACGTCGATGAACTGGTTTTAGGCCGTCTCTAACGTCTGGCAAAGCACGTGAAACAATGACTGACATGGCGTAATCCAAATAAGAATCACGCATTTCGTCAACCACTTCACGTGGGACAACTTCTTTGGCTGTTTTAATTTCTTTTTCTTGTTTACTCATTATTCTCTTGATAAAACGATTCTTCTATCGGAATATCTATTAATTCATCCGGAAACATATTTTCTAAATCTTGCCTTTTCCAAAACTTTTCTATGTCCGTCCAAACACCTCCACTCTCTGGGATTTTAATTATTGATTCTGAATTTGTTTCGCTTAAATTGTTAAAACGATAAACTGTTGTTCTGGCCCAGAAAAAAAGCAAGACAAGCCCTAAAAAAACAATTATGATCCATAAAACAAGCTTCTTTCTTTTTTCAGGTAATTTTCTTACTTTCTGATACCATCTCATTCGAACTTTAACACTTTAATTAATAATCCTTCTGGGGAAAGACTGTCCGCCTGAAGATCAACCGAATCTTCTTTTGGTTGTTTTTCAACTCCCATTATTTTTAGAAATTGAGTCAATTCATCAGATTGATAATTCATTGGAATAACTAATCTTGGCTCAATTCGATTAACTAATTTAGCAGCTGCTCGGGCATCCATCTCTCCGCCATTAATAGATATAATCAATATGTGAACTTCTCCTAATTGTTCGATTTTTTTATCATCAAGATTAACCGTACTTAAGCCATTTAAATAAACTAGCTTTTCACCAGCCAAATCTAAAGCATAAATAATGTGATCTTTGTCTTGAATGCCTCGAATAAAAACATCATTAATATCATATTCTCCTGGTGAATTTACTAAAAAAACATTCTCAGGAATACCGGCATTCGATACCTTGAAATCTGTTAAAATGATGTTTGCTTCTTTTAATTTATCCTTTGCCAGATCGTCAGACCAACCCAAAATAATGGACACTTTGTGTCTTTTAGATTTGTCTTTAACCAGAAATTGATTTTGACTCAAATGAGTAATAAACATGTTGTATCTTCTTCATTTTATCATTTTTAAAGGATAAAAACAAAAACGGGCAAGTTAATTCTTGCCCGTTTTTAAAATCAAAACTGCATTTCAATCAAGAGAAATTATT
>CAZXEI010000053.1:0-2686 GCA_964639775.1 uncultured Candidatus Saccharibacteria bacterium | reverse complement strand
AGGTTTATAACTTAAAATAAACACCAATGGGTCCGTAACTCAATGGTAGAGTAACTGCCTTTTAAGCAGTAGGTTGTGCGTTCGAGTCGCACCGGACCCACTTTATTTATTATTTTTAAAATTTATGCCAGAATCTCCTAAAAATAAAAAAAAAGATTTAAAGTCGTGGATTTTTCTATTTCTGGGCGTGCTTTTTGGCATAATAATAACATTCTTGTACTTAATACAGCAGGGAGCGATATCTTGCGGGTCTTCGCCTAATTCTCCGGACGATATAGACATGTCAACGTTTTGGCAAACATGGGAACATGTTGAAGAATATTATATTGGGGCCGAAGATTTAAATCACGAAGAAATGGTTTATGGGGCAATTTCGGGAATGGTTGAGTCTTTAGGAGATCCCCATACGGCCTTCTTCAATCCAGACACGTCATCTATATTTAGAGAAGATTTATCTGGAGAAATAGAAGGCGTGGGGATGGAGATTGGCTTAAGAGATGGCGCTATCACGGTAATTGCTCCTCTTGAAGATACTCCTGCTCAGAGAGCGGGACTGCTTCCAGGTGATCAGATCGTGACTATTGATGGCGCATCAACTTCAGAAATGGGAACGGAAGAAGCTGTGCGCTTAATCAGAGGGCCTAAAGATTCAAATGTCGTTCTAGGTATATCGCGGAAAGATATCTTCGAAGACAAGATTTTTAATTTAACAAGAGCAGTAATTCAAATTCCTTCTGTAACATGGGAAATTTTAAACGATGATATCGCTTATTTAAAGATTCACCATTTTCATGAAGGGTTGGCTAGAAGTTTCCAAAATATAGCCGGAGAGATATTAAAAAGTTCGGCTAAAGGAATTATTCTTGACCTTAGAAATAACCCGGGAGGATATTTAGATGTAGCGATTGATATTGCCGGTTGGTTTCTGCCAAAAGATAATTTAGTGGCGGTTGAAGAGTCTAGTTCTGGTCGGCAGAAAGAATTTAAAGCTCACGGCAATAGCAAGATGATGCACTACCCAATAGTAATCTTGATGAATCAGGGTAGCGCTTCTGGTTCAGAAATATTAGCTGGAGCGTTAAGAGATAATCGAAATGTAAGAATTATTGGTGAGAATTCTTTTGGCAAAGGTTCTGTCCAACAAGTTTTTAATCTAGAAGATAATTCTCTCATAAAAATAACAATTGCCAGATGGTTAACACCAAATGGTCATTCTATTGAGGGAACCGGACTAGAGCCCGATGTAACAATTGAAATGGATTGGACCAAATATTTGGTCGATCAAGAAGATCTCCAATTAGAAAAATCAATAGAAATATTAAAAGATATTATTGAATAAAATGAAAATTATTCTCAAAAAAGATGTTGCAAAAGTCGGTTTAAGAGGGGAGGTTAAAGATGTTAATCCTGGGTATGCGAGAAACTATCTTTTTCCTAAAAACTTGGCCGAAGCGGCTACTAAATCAAATTTAGATCAATTAAAGAGGGTTCAAGAAATGAAGAATCGATTAGTTGAAGAACAAGGAAAGAAAGCAAAGCTTTGGGCCAAAAGTTTGTCAGGGAAAACTTTTGAAATGAATGTCGAAGTAGGGGATAAGGGACAACTTTTTGAGGCAATTGATGCTTCTAAAATTGCTCAACTATTGACAGAAAATGGTTTTTCTGTCGAAGATACACAAATACTCATAGATAAACCAATCAAGGAGGTTGGCGAATTTTCTTTAGACGTTAGATTAACTCCAGAAGTTTTAGCTAAGACTAAAATAAAAATCAACAGCGCACATTAAGAATCTTCACAATTCTTTGTCGTCCATCAAAACCTATCTTTCGACTGGTTTTGAATTCTAAAGTTCCTTCTTTAATGGCATAAAGAGTATCATCTCGACCGATCTTAACATTTTTCCCAGGAATAAATTTAGTGCCTCTTTGTCTGACTAAAATCATTCCGGGTTTAACAGCTTGACCGCCAAAAATCTTGACTCCTAGTCTTTGAGATCGAGAGTCTCTTGTATTGCCGGTAGCCTTTTTAGAGGTTTTCTTAGACATTATATTTCCTTATCTTAATGTTTAAATATAGCGTAATTAAAAACTTTTGTCCATATTTTTATGGAATGGGGGAGTGTTAAAAAAGAAATAAAAGACAGACAAGACAAAATAAGGTTTCTAATTTTAATTTTGTTGTTGATTGTTTTAACCTTTGGCATAGGGTATCTTTTCGGAAGATATGATGCTCAAAAACCACTTGAGATAACCGATGATTTTAGTCTTTGATTTTTTTCCCACCGTGAAAACGTTGATGAAGATCTTTCAACCGTTTATTGGTAACATGCGTATATATTTGAGTGGTCGCAATATTTTGATGGCCTAGAAACTCTTGAACCGTTCTTAAATCCGCTCCTTGATTCAATAAGTCGGTAGCAAAAGAATGGCGCAGGGTGTGGGGAGTTGTGCCGATAGGAAGACCGACTTGAAGAGCATATTTTTTAATTATATTTTCAACTGAACGAGCGCTCAGTCTTTTTGACTTTTGAGCTCCTCTGAAGTTTATCAGGAAAGAATTATCTATCTCACTAGGGCCTATCAGCCTATCTCTAATATTTAAATATTTTTGAAGCCAAACAACACATCTTTCAGAAAAATAAACTATTCGGGGATAATTACCTTTACCGATGATACTTAGTTCGAT
>CAZXEI010000052.1:0-2934 GCA_964639775.1 uncultured Candidatus Saccharibacteria bacterium | reverse complement strand
CTCCCGATAGGCAAGTTTGTCTTTGAAATATAATCGCCGGGATCACGGAGCATTTTTATTCTAAAGCAACGAATTTTCAGTGTCAAATTCCATTTACATTACTTCTTCGGCCGGCAAAGAGTAATCAAATACTTCTTCGGCTGAAGTCCATAAATTAAGCTCATTTGATGCCTCAACTTGATTTTCAGAAGCATGGATGATATTGCGGATTGATCTTTTTTCTCGATTAGCCCTGGCAGCATCATCAATCGAAAAATCTCCTCTGATCGTGCCCATTTGAGCTTGAGCCGGCATAGTATCTCCGACTAATTTGCGAACCATATCAATGGCATGATTACCGCTAACTACTGCTTTAACCATCGGGCCTGAAGTTATATAATCCAACAACCAGCCTCGGACCACTTGGCCAATGCCATAAGGATCATCCAAGCCAAGTTCTTTTTCTAAATCCAATCCATATTTTTCGTAATTAGCGATTGTTTTTTGACCAATCCTTTCAATCCATTCACGATCTTTAGGATAATGACGATCAACCTGTTCGGGTCGAGCCCAAACCATTTCAAGAGAAACGATTTTGAGACCTCTTTTTTCAATTCGTGAAATTATTTCTCCGACTAAGCCACGTTTAACACCATCTGGCTTAATCAAAACTAATGTTTTTTCTTCATTCATAATAATAATTTAAACCGTTGCTAATAATTTTAATGTCTTGATCTTCGTCGGTCCTCCTAAAATCAATGAATTTAAGGATTAATCTTTCGATTAGCTCTTGATCCGGATGCCCATAACGATTGCCTTGACCAACTTGAATAACGGCCAATTCAGGTTGAACAAGATCTAAAAAACTTTCTTGGCTTGAAAAACGGCTACCATGATGAGCTATTTTTAAAACATTACTTTGGAGATATTCTTGCCAATAATGCATCATCTCGTTTTCACCTTCCGCCAAAATGTCGCCTGTTAATAAAAATGAATTATAACCATAAATTAACCTAGTAACAACTGAAACCGCATTATGATCTCTTGGAAGATAACGATAAGCCGATTTAATCGGATAGATAACATCGAGAGAAACTGATTCCGATTTAATGCTTTGCCCAGCTCGAGCGATAATTATATTAAGACTTTTCTCGGATAAAAGCGAAAACCATTTGCGACACAATTCCTCTGAGCAATCCACTCCACTCCAAAGCACATTATCTACTTTATAACGATCCAGTACGCCTATTAATCCGTATAAATGATCGGCATGAGGATGCGTTAAAACAACTAAATTAATTCGACGACGCCAAAATGGTAAAACATCGTTTAGCTTTTCCAGAACAGAGTCATCGGGTCCGCCATCAATTAAAATCAAATGTCTTTCCGGAGTTTCAATTAAAATAGAGTCACCTTGACCAACATCGAAAAAGATAACTTTTAAATTCTGATCTCGGAATAAGACAATTTCTCGCCAAACAATTACATTGATTGCCAATAATCCGAAAAACAATATTAGAAATAGACGTTTCGAAATCTTAAAATCAAGCATCGACCGAAATATTTTCGGTGACTAAAACATTAAGTAAAACGGCTAAAGAATTCACTTCTGAAGTCAGATTTCCCAATTCGATGAATTTAAGCTCATTAATTGTTTCGTTGAATTTTTCCCAAGTAATTTTCTCGTTTTTCAAATCAAGAGCATAATAAAGTTTCTCTTTTTTCTGATGCTTTTCTTCCTCGTTTTTGTCATCACCCAAAAAGCCACCATGACCAAGTAATCCGCCAAAATAATTCCCCTCTTCCATAATAGGCATCCAAAAAACAATTAACCCATGAATGTCTTCCAGAAAAAATGGCTGTTTTTTAGAAACGAGAACTTGTAAAAATTCTTCCCACTCACTATCGAGTTTTCTACCGATGCTTTCACTTAATGCTCTTAAGAGATTCATTCCGCTTTCATTTCGACTTTCAAAAACAATTTGATGCGTGTCAAACAAAACCACTCTCCCGCCAATTTTATCAGCCAAATGATCAATTCTTTCTTTTATTTTCTCAGATAATCCCTTATTCTCAAACAATTTTTCAATGGTCTTCATGATGAATATATCTTAACATGAGCAATCTCTTTTGCCAATAAAAAATCAATGTTATACTGAGCCATTCGTAAGTAAATAAAAAAGAATGTCTGAAAATACCATAAATTCCATTGAAGACGAGCATTTCAAGGAAGAGGTCTTGCGCTCTGAAAAACCGGTTCTGGTTGATTTCTGGGCTCCATGGTGTCAACCGTGCCAGATGATGAGTCCTGTTCTTGAAGAGCTAGCTCAAAAACATGGTGACCGTCTCAAGATTTTGAAAATAAATATCTCCGAAAATCAATCAGTGGCTGAAGAATTGGATATTATGAGCATCCCGACTCTTATTCTCTTTAAAAATGGCCGCGAATATCAAAGATTAATCGGTTTAAGAGGGCTAGAGGAGCTAGAGATGGTTCTAGCCGAAATTTCCAAAGACGAATGAACCAGGAATATCAGTTAATTATTATTGGAGGAGGGCCGGCCGGTTTAACGGCAGCCACTTATGCCGCTCGCAATCAAATTAAAACCTTATTGATCTCAGATAACCTGGGCGGGATGATTAGTTTGGCTCATAAGGTCCAAAATTTCCCGGGGGAAAAAGAAATAACCGGATTGGCTCTCTCTCAGAATATGATTGAGCAGGCTCGTCATTGGAAAGTTGAGATGATCCAGAACAAAGTAACTAATATTCAAGAGAAAGATGGTTTTGTGGTCCAAACCGAACAAAACAAATCTTATCAATCTCCTTTCTTGCTATTAGCTTTGGGAACTCAGAAGAAAAAAATGAATCTGCCGAATGAAGACAAGTTTATTGGAAAAGGATTATCTTATTGTGCATTATGCGATGGACACTTTTTCAAAGAAAAAGATGTCG
>CAZXEI010000051.1:1977-3003 GCA_964639775.1 uncultured Candidatus Saccharibacteria bacterium | reverse complement strand
AAAGGGAAAGTAAAAGTGATGATTGATGTTTTTGGTCGTGAAACACCAGTTGAATTAGATACGCTTCAAGTTAAAAAAGTTTAAAATGAAAAAAGTGATTAAAACTCTTAAACTCCATATTCCTGCCGGTAAAGCCAATCCGGCCCCACCGCTTGGTCCTTCTTTGGCTGAATGCGGAGTTAATATTTCTGAATTTTGCCAAAAATTTAATGATTTGACCAAAGAAAGTGGGAGCTATACCATTCCTACGAAAATTACCATATATGAAGATCGGACTTATGATCTCAAATTAATGGAGCCATTAACGTCAGAGTTGTTGAAAGAGATAGCTGGAATTGATAAAGGCTCAGGCGAACCGAATCGTAAAAAGGTTTCTAAACTTAATCAAAATCAATTACGAAAAGTAGCCGAAAGAAAAATGCAAGATTTAAATGCTCATAGCATTGAAGAGGCGGTTAAAATAGTTTCTGGGACGGCTAAATCAATGGGCTTAGAAATCGAATGAGGCTTCTTTACTTATTGAGTAAAAAAAGATAAGATTATTTTAGTGGCGCTCCCAAAGGGAGAAACTTGAAAAGGTCGAGCCACTTGTAAATCGAAGAATAGTGAATTATGGTTGAAGAACAAGACGAGAAATTTCTTGAGTTTCTGGTTAAATCCATAGTTGATCATCCAGACGAGGTAAAAATTGCTCGTAAGGTTGACGAAATGGGGGTCTTGCTTTCTCTTAAGGTTCATCCCGAAGACATGGGCCAGGTTATTGGCCGAGGCGGGGCAACGGCTCGAGCTATTCGTGCGTTGCTACGTATTGTTGGCTTAAAGAGCCGAGCTCGAGTAAGCTTAGAGATCGAAGAACCGGAAGGCGGAAGAGCTCCGCGCAAAGCTGAAGAATCTGAGGCGCAAGCAGCAACTCAGGATGAAAAACCAGAACCAGAAAAGAAGATGATTGATGATTTGGGTGAAATCGATCTTTAATTGCCCAGCAATCATTGCTTAAATAAAAACAGCGCCACTCTTTCAATTGGA
>CAZXEI010000051.1:0-1967 GCA_964639775.1 uncultured Candidatus Saccharibacteria bacterium | reverse complement strand
AGTATGCGCTGTTTTTGAAATTATTAGTATGAGATTCGATATTATAACATTGTTTCCCGAAGCAATTAAAGAATATTTTGGTCAAGGATTGATTGCTCGGGCCCAAAAAAAAGGATTAATAGAAATCAATATCCATAATCTGCGTCAATGGGCTTATGACAAACATCAGACAGTTGACGATAAGCCTTATGGTGGCGGAGGAGGCATGGTATTAAAAGTAGAGCCAATTTTTAGAGCAGTTAAAGAGATAAAAGGTCGCCGAAAAAAAACAAAAATAATCTTACTGACCCCACGCGGAAGATCTTTTGATCAATCTTTAGCTAAAGAATATTCAGACTCAAAACAAATAATAATTATTTCGGGTCGATACGAGGGAGTTGATGAAAGGGTGGCAAAATACATTGCTGATGACGAAATTTCGATAGGCCCTTACGTTTTAATGAGTGGCGATCTGCCGGCGATGGTTTTAGTTGAGTCAATCGCTAGGCTTAAATCTGGAGTAGCCGGCGATAAAGATTGGCTAAACGAAAGAAGCGGAGAATCTGGTTTTTGGGAGCAAGCTTGTTATACTAGGCCGGAAATTTTTAAACCTAGTTTTGGTAAAAAATGGATTGTCCCTAAAGAATTGATTAAGGGCGATCATAAAGTTATTCAAGATTGGAAACATAAGCATGGGAAGTTAATTGAACGAGAGTGAATCTATGTTAAAATTACGGCGCGTGGGTAGGTGGCAGAGTGGTCAAATGCATCAGTCTGTAAAACTGACGCCTCACGGCTTCGGGGGTTCGAATCCCTCCCTGCCCACTTATTTCGCCCGGATAGCTCAGTTGGCAGAGCACATCCATGGTAAGGATGGGGTCAGCGGTTCAAATCCGCTTCCGGGCTCCATTCGGGCCCGTAGTTCAATTGGTAGAATGTCGGTCTCCAAAACCGAAGGTTCCAGGTTCGAGTCCTGGCGGGCCTGCCATAATGGCATATCAAGATTTAATCATCCTCTGTTTTTATCTTATTTCTGCTCAAGAAAAGAGCTGTTCATTTGAGCTGGTAACGGCAGAATGCTTTAATCGTTTCCCGAATAAATTCTCTTTTAAAAATTATCCTCAATGGCCAGATGCACGAAGACTTGATAGAGCTCTTCGCGGATTGAGAGAAGAGGGGAAAATTACCGGAGATCCTAAAAAAGGATTCAAGCTAACGAAAGACGGCCTGAAAAGAGCTCAAGAAATTAGTAAATATTTTCGTCAAGAAAAATTATTTTAATTTATTATGTTTGAACAATTAAAGAATTTAAAAAAAGCTCAAGAGATGCAAAGAATTTTTGAGCAAGAGAAACATTCAGTCGAATCGGAGGGGGTGATGGTAACGGTCAATGGAAACTTGAGAATAGAAAATATTTCAATCGATTCTTCGGTTGAAAAAGGAAAAATCGGTTCTATTCTAACCGATTTAATCAATCAGGCTTTTCGAGAGATTCAACAAAAATTAGCTCGTAAGATTTTAAAATAATAAATTAAAAACTAGGAGAAAGAGGTATCTCTTCTTGCTCTGAAAGAGCATAGCGTACCTCGATGTTTTTTGTTTTTGATGCTGAATATCCGCTACTATCGGTAATAGTCAAAACGACAGAAATATATCCTTTTTCTTCAAAGACGATGAAAGAATTGAAATTGCTTGAGGTGGCAATTATTTCATTTTTTATTCTGTCTTTGAAAACCCATTGTCTTTTAACGATTCTTGCCCCACCGTAAACATTCGACTGATCGATGAATTGCGTTTCTTTGAGGGCGTGAATAGGCTTAGGGGTCCATTCGAAATCAACGGCAGGGTAAGGGTGGAGAGGTGTTTTGAAAGAAGAGACATCGCTCCATCCAGACCATTGATCATGATTGTCTTGAACGCGGACTCGCCAATAATAGTTTTGATTCCATCCCAATAAATTTGGTAAAACGCCGTACGAATTAGCCGGG
>CAZXEI010000050.1:0-3057 GCA_964639775.1 uncultured Candidatus Saccharibacteria bacterium | reverse complement strand
ACGGCAAAAAGAGACTTAAGTGTGTTCGACAGAGCATTTTCAGCTTGAGCATGCTCATCAACCGTCTTGGCTGTCGCCGCTGAAGCTCGAGCTCGAGTTACACTATCAAAAACTTCTTTTTCATGCTTGGCATAACCTTTAACTGTCTCTAAAAGATTGGGGATCAGATCATAACGCCTCTTTAGCTGAACATCAATGTCAGCCCAAGCTTCTTTTGCACGTTGGCGCAATTTAACTAAACGGTTATAAGAAAAGGCAGCCCAAATCAAAAGAACGATAATAATTCCTAAAATAGAATAAAGAAATGGATACATTTTAAAAAGTTAATTATTAATACTCAGTATAACTCAAAAACCTCCTGCTTCGCAACTGGCAGGAGGTTTTTCTTCTCGCTAGATTATTACATTCCTGGCATATCTCCGTAATTCGGCATGGCCGGTTTTTCTTCCGGAATTTCCGTTACGGTTGCTTCCGTAGTCAGAAGCATCATTGCTGCAGAAGCAGCATTTTCTAGAGCTGTTCGACAAACTTTAGTTGGGTCAATAACACCAACTTTGAACAAGTCTTCATATTCTCCGCTTAAAGCATTGAAGCCAAAGCCACCTTTCCCAGATAAAACCTTGTCAACAACTACCGATCCTTCAAACCCAGCATTTTCAGCAATACCTCGGATGGGGGCCTGAATAGCTCTTTTGAGAATGCGCAAACCAACTTTCTCTTCGCCCTTAGCGTCAACTTTTTCCAAAGATTCGCCAACTCTTAGTAAGGCTACGCCTCCCCCAGGAACGATTCCTTCTTCAATAGCCGCTTGAGTAGCCGCTAAGGCATCCTCCGCTTTATGCTGGCGCGCTTTTTGCTCTGTTTCGGTCGGGGCGCCAACTCTGATAATAGCTACGCCACCGGTTAATTTGGCTCGCCTTTCTTGTACTTTTTTACGCTCAAAATCAGAATCTGCTTCATTTTCCATCTGGACCAAAGAGTTCACTCTTTTCTCAATATCAGAAGGACTCCCTTTACCATTGATAATAATTGTATCGTCTTTAGTTGATGTTATCTTCTCAGCTTGACCTAAATCTTCGAGCTGAACGTTTTCTAGTTTCATCCCTTTATCTTCGGTAATCAATCGTCCTCCCGTTAAGACAGCGATATCTTCCAACATTTCCTTGGTCCGATTGCCGAAACCAGGAGCCTTAATGGCTAAGGTGTTGAAAACTCCTTTAATCTTATTGATGATAAGAGTTGCTAAAGCCTGTCCGTCAACATCTTCGGCAATAATGACAAGTTCTTTTTTACCCGTTTCAGCCATTTTTTCTAAAATGGGTAATATTTCGGCCACTGAAGATATTTTTCGATCAGTGATTAAGATCATTGGATTCTTCATTTCAGCTCTCATTCTCTCTTGATCGGTTACTAGATAAGGAGAGATGTATCCTTTATCGATTTGAAGACCTTTAACCATTTCTTTCGAAAGACCAAAGGTTTTGGACTCTTCTATGGTTACTACTCCTTTCTGTCCGACTTCTGTTAAAACTTCGGCAATTAAATTCCCCATCTCGCTGTCTTCCGCCGAAATAGTTGCCACTTGAGCTATTTCCGCTTTGTCGGTAATCTTCTTCGATAATTGTTCCAACGATTTCGTTAAGGCTTTGACTCCTTTCGTAATACCTCTTTTGATAGCTAAAGGATCAGCGCCAGCCGTTACATTTTTCATGCCTTCGTTGGCAATAGCCTGAGTTAAAACTACCGCTGTTGTTGTGCCATCACCAGCTATTTCGCCTGTTTTAGAGGCGACTTCTTTAACGATTTGAGCCCCCAAGTTTTCCATTTTGTCCGATAAGTCTATCTCTTCAGCAATAGTTACGCCGTCATTGGTAATAACTGGACTTCCGTAACTTTTTTCTAAAATAACATTCCGTCCTTTTGGACCGAGTGTCACACTGACCGCATCTGCTAATTTATCAAGGCCAGCTTTTAATTTTTCGCGGGCTTCTTCGTGATATCTTATTTCTTTTGCCATAATTTATTTAATAAGAATTAATTATTCAACAATAGCCATAATGTCATCTTCTTTCGCCATCAGATAGTCTTTACCGTTAATGGAAATTTCCGTTGGGCCATATTTCGAGAAGAGAACTTTCATTCCTTTTTTAAGGCTCATCGGACGACGCTCTCCCGAATCGAGTAATTTACCAGGCCCCACGGCTACAACCGCCCCTTGTTCTGGCCTTTCTTTATCGGCTGTTTCGGGAATAATAATTCCGCTTTCAGTTTTTTCACCTTCCGATATTGGCTCGATTAGAACATAATCGCCCACTGGTTGAATTTTCATCTTGCTAAAATTAGTTAATTATAATAAAAGGTATCAATAGAAAATCTACCTTTAAAACACCGAGATAGCTTTCCATTGAGAATGTATTTTAGCAATTTTTGACCACTAGTCAAGCCCGGTATTTATTAAAAAATTAACTCTGCTAAGATTAAATTAATGAAAAATTGGTGGCGTAGATTTTTTTGTCAGATTATCGCGGGCGGATTAGGCCTTTATTTGGCTTGGCGATTTATCCCCGATGTCCATATTAATAATCAAGACTGGACAACTTTTTTATGGGCGGGGATAATCATTGGCTGCCTTAACGCTTTTCTCCGACCAATATTAATGGTTATCGCTTTACCGATTCGCATCTTGACTTTTGGATTCTTTAGCGTCATTATTAACATGCTAATGGTCTGGGCAGCAACTATTGTCTACCCAGCTTTAATTATTCCTTGGTTTTGGCCCCTCTTTTGGGTCTCTGTTTTGATCGGCCTGAGTGCTACTTTTATTTCTTTTATTCTATCATGAACTTATTAACAATCTCCCAAATCATTGTATCTGTCCTTTTGGTCGCTTCTATTTTGTTGCAACAAAGAGGAACCGCTATTGGCAGTTTTATGGGTGGAGGCGGTGAAAGTTACAATACTCGACGAGGATTTGAAAAATATCTTCTTTGGATCACAGTTATTTTGCTCATAGCTTTTGTCTGCCTGGCAATTGCCAATCTTCTTTTTGATTAAATG
>CAZXEI010000049.1:0-3074 GCA_964639775.1 uncultured Candidatus Saccharibacteria bacterium | reverse complement strand
TGCTTCATGATATTGGGAAACCAGCTACAAAAGAAGGGCAAGGAGAGGATGCCACTTTCTACAATCATGAAGTGGTGGGGGCTATTATGACTGAAAAAATATTGAGGAGGCTTAAATTTCCTTTACGCGACGTTAGAAGAATAACAAAACTGGTGCGTTATCACCTTTTTTACTATAATGTGGACGAAGTTGGAGAATCTTCAGTCCGTAAATTAATCCGTCAGGTGGGCTTTGAAAATATGCCTGATTTGATAAAAGTTCGAATGGCTGATCGTATTGGTTCGGGAGTTCCAAAAGCCAAACCTTATAAGCTCAGGCATTTAGAATATGTTATCGCTCGTTTAGCACATGATCCTATCTCGACCGATATGTTAGCGGTAAACGGCCACCAGATTATGGGTTTGCTCAAAATAAATCCGGGACCGAAAATTGGACATATTCTAAATATTTTACTGGAAAAAGTTTTAGATGATCCAAAAAGGAACAAAGAAAAATTCTTGACGGCTGAAGTAGAAAAATTGGGTCAACTCTCAGAAGAAGAGCTTGGCAAATTAGCCGGTAAAGCAAAATCAGAGATAGAAAAAGTCAGGCAAGAAGAAGATATTTCAATCAGAGAAAGATTTCACGTTAAGTAATTACGGGATGTGGTGTAATGGTAGCACGGGGCCTTCGGGAGGCTCTAGTCCGAGTTCGAATCTCGGCATCCCGACAATCTGTTGTCAAATAATAACTCCGGCAAGAATTTGTTTGCCGTCAAAACTCGCCTTAATTGTTTAATCAATAAAAGCGACGAGAGATTATTTTATCAACACAACACGGAGGCTTAATTAGATAAATCTTCATCCGAATCTTCACTCAAAAAAGATATCGGATTAGGGCAAGCATTCTCTAAACATTCTTCAATCTTCTGAACGATCTGATTTCCGACAGGATCCACAGCAAAACCAACAAAATATTCATCAGAAATGAAAGTCATTGGCACGCCTTGGGGGTTTTCTACACCGTAGGCGCTAGCCATTTCAAGGAATAAGAGATAATTTTCCTGGCTCTGAGAAACTTCATGGAATTCAATGGTCAAAGAAGGGTATTCTGGTTGGATGGAAGTTAAAAATTCTTTCTCGGCCAAACAAAAGGGACACGTTTCACTCCAAAAAAGATAGAGAACAACCTCGGGAGATTCTTCGACAATCTCTTCATTTTCTTTCTTTTGAAGCATTAATCCGGCCACAAAAAGACCGATAACCAGTAAGCTAATGACAGAAATAATAATAATGTTTTTACGATTCATTTTTTTATTTTTAATTTTTAGAAACAATACATTATCTTGTTAAGGCGGTATTCAAAAAACAAAATAGATTGTCAATCTTTATCTGATTTAACTTTATAGTCGTGATTTTAGCCTATTTATCAATTTGGGGCAAATGGTTTCACAGATGTTTTTATGCTATCTTTTAAACTGAAATGATTAAAATAAAAATTACAGCAGAAACTAATTTATCAGAGATATTGACTCAACCAAAGGCGGTTGAGATTTTAACGCGCCATAAATTGCCCTGCTTGACCTGTCCTTTGGCTGCTTATGAGATTGGTCGCCTGCCTCTTGGTTTAGTAGCTGAAAAATACGATTTACCTTTAGAAGATATTTTAAACGAATTAAACGAGGGGTTATAGCTCAATGGTAGAGCGTTGCCTTCGCATGGCAGAGATGAGGGTTCGATTCCCTCTAACTCCACCTGTCACGGTCTCTATTCGTCAAACTTGTTTACATTCCTATTGACAAATAATTTTACGGAGACTATACTAGAATAATATGATTGGTAAATTTATTCTAGAACAGCGTAAAAAATATAATCTGACGCAAGATTTTTTGGCGTCCAAGATTGGCATTTCTCGTCCGACCTATGCTCAGATAGAGCAAGGCGAGAGGGATCTAACCATCACTGAGGCAAGAAAGCTGGCGAATATTTTTGGTATTGCTTTTGACGATTTTGTTCAAGGCAAAGATACTTCCGCTACGGTAGAAGTAAAAAAAAGTGTCAAAAAAATAAAAGAACAAAAGCGAGAGACGAGAATAAATGTTCCTCAGAAAGATCTTGAAAAATTTAAAGAAGTTTTGCTTTATGTTCTGTCAAAAGTTGGCGCCCAATCCCATGTCGGTGAGGCGGTGGTTTACAAGCTACTTTATTTCATTGATTTCGATTTTTATGAAAAATTCGAAGAACAAATTATCGGTGCAACCTATATCAAAAATCATTATGGGCCTACGCCGGTTGAATTTAAAGTCATAGTTGATGACATGATAAAAAATGGCGAGATCGTAAAAGTGGAAGGAAAATATTTTAATTATCCGCAAAGAAAATATTTACCAATTCGCAAGCCCGATTTAACGAAATTAAGAGATGCACGCGAGTTGCGTCATATTGACGAAGTAATAGCAAGGCTGGGCGATAAAAACGCCACAGAATTAAGCGAATACTCTCACGAGGATACTCCTTGGCTCGTTGCGAAAGAAAATCAGCCGCTTGATTATGAGGCTGTTTTTTATCGCACTCCTAAAACTTCCGTGAGAAACTATGACGAGCAAGATTAATTATGGCGAAACGCCTGAATTTCAGAAAGATTTCAAAAAGTTGCTCAAAAAATTTAAATCACTTGAGGACGATTTAAAATTAGCAAAAATTGCCGCGATTGAACTTTCTCATATTCAAAAAGTAAACAATGCGAGCACTTTTCCGATTCCGGGTTTTTGCACGGAAAAAATACAAGTCTGTAAAATTAAAAAATTCGCTTGCAGAGCATTGAAGGGGCGAGGTTCAAAAAGCGGAATAAGGGTTATATACGCTTTTCATTGCGAAAATTGCAAAGTTGATTTTATTGAGATATATTTCAAGGGCGAGCAAGAGAATGAAGATAGGGAGAGAATTAAAGAATATCTGAAAAATTATTGAAGCGGGGCGCTAGTCGATGCTACTAAATTCAGGCGGTGCTCAAGGCGAGGCCTTCTTATACTCTGCCGTTTAAAAAAGAGGTCGGCAAAAAAACTTTTTGCGGAGTGGCGAGAGACATCATTACAG
>CAZXEI010000048.1:0-3102 GCA_964639775.1 uncultured Candidatus Saccharibacteria bacterium | reverse complement strand
TATTAATTTCTGGTAAAGTTAATTCTGATTTTGGAGAATTTGAAAAATATCATTTAAAAGAAAAAATTTATGGAAATTTCTTTTATCCTTCAGTTAAAAAGATAGGGTTTAATTGGCGCTATCTAGGAAATAGGTTTTTAGCCGAAATTAGGGATAAGGCATCTGATTTGATTGACCGAAAAATAGCAGAACCTCAAGGATCTCTTCTTAAGTCGATGGTCTTGGGCTTTTCGTTACCCAACTATTCTAACTTAGCCGAAAAACTGAGGAGAACGGGGTTAAGTCATTTGGCGGTAGTTTCAGGAATGCATTTGGTTGTTCTAAGTGGGCTACTTCTTTCTTTTTTTAAGAAAATTAAAGGGGAAAACAATCAAGCAATTTTTTATACAGCGATAATTATTTTAATTTTTATCGCCTTAACAGGAGGTCGCCCATCAATTTTTCGAGCTGGTATGATGACAGGGTTCGCCATGATTGGGTCGCTCTGGGGTCGGCCTCGCCATGCCGGTCGGGCGATAATATGGGCCGCTATGATTTTAGTTTTGGGGAATCCTATGCTGCTCCCTTGGGATATAGGTTTCCAGCTTTCTTTTATGGCAGTAATCGGTTTAATCTATTTAGCCCCTTATTTAAATAAAATTCTTTCTGTTTTTCCCGGAGAATCGATTTACAAACTATTGTCTATTTCTTTGTCGGCCCAAATCATGACTGCTCCTTTGGCCGCTTATTATTTCCATCAATTTTCATTGATAAGCCCAGTGGCGAACATTCTAATAGTTTCTTTCTTGCCTTTTATTTTCGCATTAGGTTTATTGTTTTTGTTATCGGGCGGTTTCTTGCCGATAGGTTTAACTATAGGATTTGTCTTAACATTAATAACAGGAGTTATTTCGGGGCTTTCTAATTTGACTTGGGCTGCTTTCTCTTGGTCGCCTTCAGGATGGTTTTTATTTTTCTATTATGTTGTCTTGATGTTGATTTTGTATAGCTTAAGAAAGAGAAAAATCTTTTTCGCACCACCGAAATATGCTAAAATAACGTCAGAAATTTACTAATAAAACATGTCTCTTATCTCTAAAGGAAAATTAAATCTCACTTTAGCTGAGATCATTGCCGGGATACTGATTCTGGCCTTAATCGGAGTTTCGATTTATCTTGTTTTAAATTATAATCAAGCTCGATCGCGCGATCTCCAAAGAGAGGAAGATTTGGCCTTGGTTCAACAGGCTCTTCATTCTTATCGGATTGATCATGGTAATTATCCCAAAAGAGATAGCGGCGCACGACTTGAGGAAGATTTAGGGCTACAGTCTGATTTGCATTATTATTTACCGAGTGGGTTGCCACACGATCCTCTCTATCCCGAGGAATATCGAGCCGAAGGCATTGCCGAAAATTATTCCTACGTTTACAAGACAAAAGATAATGGTTCAGAGTATAAAATCTTTGCTCGTCGAGAAACAGGTAAAAATGATTTTGTGACAGTTTATTCTTCTAATGGGCGAGATATAGCTTGGGCAGGAAGCCAACCGATGGAGGTGATAATTAATAATTGCGACTTACCTTTTGTCAGCTCTAGCCAGGACTATATTCAAGTGGCAACCTCTCGTTCGGTTAAAACCTCAGGTGAGGCATCAAATCAAATAACATTAGGGGCTGAAGGATATCGAGCGAGTATTGCCGGTGAGCTAGGGACGATAGATCTACTTTCGGCAAATGAAATTTATTTGGATATCAATCAAAGTATTGCCGGGACGAGGATTATTGGGTTTTTAGCTCAGTCAGAGTTTCTCTCGGCTGGAGAAAATCAAGCCCGAGCAATTGATGAAGATGATGATTATATTTATATTGGATTGAATACTTCTCCGGGGAAAATTGTTCGAATTGATAAAAATGATTTCACTCAAGCGGAAACAAAAACATTGGCCAAAGGAGAGAGTTATATTACTTCTTTGTTGAGCGACGATCGTTATGTGTATGTTGGATTAGACACTTCACCGGGTCGAGTTGTTAGATTGGCTAAATCTGATTTTATGACAACAAGAACGACTATCCTGGGAAGCGGGCAAAATAATGTTAAAGCTTTATCTCAAGATAGAGAATATGTCTATGCCGGGTTGGCCACCTCGCCGGCACAAGTCATTCGTTTACGTAAAGAAGACATGGTTACAACGACTCTTTCTTTAAGCGAGTCTGGCCCGGATGTTCGTGCTTTAGCTACTGACGATATTTATATTTACGCCATTTTGGGGACATCACCGACTCGAATCGCTAGGATTGAGAAAGAAAGTGGAGTTATCCAAACAAGTGTCTTGGCGGCTGGAGAAGAAGAAGCTTATCGCGTAACACAAGATGATCAATTTCTTTACGTCGCGCTAGCTACTCGCCCCGGCAGAATGATTCGAATTTCAAAGGACAACTTCGCAACCTCTTCTAAGATATTGCCCGAATGGGAAACAAGAGTAACGGCAATCGAACAAGATGATCAATTCATCTACCTTGGCCTTGATACTTCTCCAGCTAAGATAGTAAGAATAGATAAAGAAGATTTATCGATGGTCGTTAAAGATTTAGCCATGGGAGAAAACGGAGCCTATGCGATCGTAGCGAAGAGCGACTATCTTTATATTGGTCTTAATACTGATCCGGCTATAATTGTCAGAATGGCGAAAGGAGCTTTTGACGAAACGGAATCAGGAGCTTTTGATCAGCAAAAAATTTCTAAAGAATTGATTGGTTCGGCTGATAATCCGACAACAGTAATTGAGGATAGGGATTATCTTTATGTTGGTTTAGCAACTTCGCCAAGTATTATCGCTCGAGTGGAAAAAGTTGATTTTTCAAGAGTCTTCTACAAAACGCTACCTAATAGCTTTGATAACATCTCTGATCTAACTCAGGATGATTACTATCTTTACGCCTCGTTTGCAACCATGCCCGGGCGAGTAGTAAGAGTAGACAAGGAAGACTTTTCTCTTAGTTCAAAATCATTTGGAGAATTAGATATTAGAGCTACTTCTATTGCTCAAGATGCTGATTATCTTTATCTTGGTTTCCTCACTTCTCCCGGTCGAGTTATTCGAACAAATAAAAATGATTTTT
>CAZXEI010000047.1:0-3115 GCA_964639775.1 uncultured Candidatus Saccharibacteria bacterium | reverse complement strand
TTTCCTTCTTGATTCGGAGCATAGCTGGGAAGGTGCTTATCTTGAAGGTAAGAAGCTATTTCTGCAGCCAAACGACCAACCGATTGTCCTTTTGCGTCTAACCCAATAATCTCCGCCTGATCCTCTGCCTTGGTAGGTTTATCTTTTTCGATTTTTGCTTTTGTCATACTTCTTTAATCAATTCTACAAAAACCATTCTCGCACCATCAGAATTGCGTTGACCTAATTTGATCACTCGAGTATATCCTCCTGATCTTTTTTGATAGCGCAAAGCCAAATCTTTGATTACTTTTTTAGCAGCTTTGCTGGATAAATAGCGGTATAATTCACGTTGACCAGCTAAATTCTCTTGCTTGCCTTTTGTAATCAACTTTTCAGCTAGACGAGCAGCTTCACGTCCCCTAACCTGATTTGTCTTAATTCTCTCTTTCAAAATCAAAGACTGGGCCAATCCCATTAACAGGGCTTGATTAGACGGTTTACGTGAAAATTTACGATCTGAGATTCTCATTATTCTTTCAGTTCTAAACCTAGCTTTTTAATAGCTTTAACAATCTCTTTTAGCCCTTTCTCTCCCATGCCTTCAATTTCTAGTATTTTGTCAGACGTCTTAGCGATCAAGCCGGCGACTGTTTTAACTCCCCCCTGCTGAAGAGCGCTAACAATTCTTGAAGAAATTTTTAATTCTTCGACTTTTATTTTCTTCACATCAATCTCTTCTTTCTCTTTTTTATCTTTGCCCCTGCCGCTTTCTTTTTTAGATTTAGCCGACTTAGGTTTAGCTGATTTGTCTAAATCAGATCTAAACGATTGTCCGATTAGCCTAAAGTGATCTTCTAAAATACTACTTGCCTTTATTAAGGCATCTTCCGGCTGAATCATTCCATTGGTCTCGACTGTTAAAAATATTTTATTAAAATCGGTTCTTTCGCCAACCCTCATGTTTTCTACCCGATAAGAAACTCTTTCGATTGGAGAAAAAGCAGCATCAAGTAAAATCTCTCCCACCATTGATTTGCCTAATTGCCTAGCCTCAACTGGCTGATAACCGACTCCCGATTCAATTGTAACTGTTATAGATAATTTAGCTTTCGAAGAAACAAGAGTAGCGATGTGTTCGTTTGGGTTAGCTAATTTAATTTGAGGACTTAGATTAAAATCTTTCCCGTAAATCTTTTTTTCGCCCTTCGCTTCAAGAGAAATTTCTTGCGGCTGATCATCCGGTAAGACAAATTTAAGTTTTTTAAGATTTAAGAGAATTTGAATAACATCCTCTTTAACGTTATCAATCGTCGAGAATTCATGAGGGACTCCTTCAATACGCACTTTGGTAATGGCCGTACCGGGCAAAGAAGAGAGCAAAACTCTCCTCAGGCTATTAACAATTGTTAAGCCATAACCGGGGTAAAGTCCGCTAATCTCAAAAACAGCCTTGTTGTCTTCTTGAGAAATTATTTTAAAAGCAGATGGTAAAGAAATCATATTTATATGTTAATAAAATTACCTGGTATAAAATTCTAAAATCGTAGAAACTTGTGCCGGAGGATTGACTTCTTCCAATGAAGGCTGGCGCAATAGAGTAACGCTCTTTTTTTGAGCATCAAGTTTTAACCAGGCGCAAACCTCTCCTTTCTTTTCTCCAGCTTTCTTGAAAGCTCCCCTATCTTCATGCCCTTTCTTTAGGCTAATCTCGTCATCTTTACTGACCGAAAAAGAAGGACGATCTACCTTTCTCCCATTAACTTGAAAATGTCCGTGAACAATTAATTGTCGAGATTGAACTCGGGAGTCAGCTAAACCAGAACGATAGACAACATTATCCATTCGACTCTCTAATTTTTGAATCAAGCTTTCGGTTGGATTTTGGTATCTTTTCGGTTTATTGAGGATTTCAGAAACATAACGTCGAAATTGTTTCTCTGAAAGATTATACCAGAGTCTCAATTTCTGTTTTTCGATTAATTGTCGTCCGTAATCAGAAATCTTTCGACGCCTAGACGTACGACCTTGTTGCCCCGGACCATAGGGTCTTTTAATCATTGCGCATTTATTTGAAAAACACCTTTCTCCTTTTAAGAAAAGTTTTTGGCCAAAACGACGACAAATTTTACACCGTGAATTTTGCATATTAGTTACGACGAGCTTTACGTGGACGACACCCACCATGAGGGATCGGGGTTTTGTCTCGAACTTTGACTATATTAATTCCTTGGGCAGCTAGAGATCGCAAAGCCGATTCGCGTCCGGCGCCAACTCCTTTCACAACTATCTCAACCTCTTTAACCTGAAGAGACCCTACTGTTTCGCCAACTGTTTGGGCTACTTTCGAAGCGGCAAAAGATGTTCCCTTTTTACTACCCTTAAAACCGACTCTTCCAGCACTTTGTGCCAACAAAACATTGCCTTGGGCATCCGTTAAACAAACTTTTGTATTGTTGTATGAAGAAAGTATATGGATAATAGCCCGATCTAAAGATTTCTTGCGCAAAGAAGACGCCTGGCTTCGAGCCATTGATTTTTCAATCTTGCTTTCTTCAGCCAATACCTCTTCGCTAGTTTTTTCAATAACGTGTTTTTTCCCCATGTTTTTTATTTAGGCGAAGGCGGAGCTTTACGACCGGATCCGGCTGAACGCCGGACATTGCCTCTGACTGTTCGAGAATTTGTTCTTGTCTGTTGCCCTCGAACAGGCAATTTTCTTTTGTGACGTTCTCCTCGCCAACAATCAATGTCTTTCAGTCTTTTAATATTTAGATTAACTTGCTGGCGCAAACCCCCTTCTGTTTTATAACGCTCATCAATCAATTGCTTTAATTGATTTATTTCGGCCACTGTTAAATCTTTTGCTTTCCGATTAGAGTCGATTTTAAGCTCTCCCAAAACCGACTGGCTTGTCTTGCGACCAATCCCATGAATGTAAGTTAAGCTTATCCAAATATTTTTATTGTCGGGGATATTAACCCCACCAATTCTAGGCATATTACTTAACCTTGGCGTTGTTTATGTTTTGGGTTACGACAAATTATTCGCAATTTACCTTTGCGACGCACCATCTTACATTCTCGACATAACTTTTTAATAGAAGCGCGAACCTTCATAATTTAGTTACGATAGA
>CAZXEI010000046.1:0-3169 GCA_964639775.1 uncultured Candidatus Saccharibacteria bacterium | reverse complement strand
GATTATTTTTTGGTCAGGCTCTTTTTTAGAAGCCCTGCTAGCAATAGGACGAGAAAGTCCTCGTTCCGCCTCAGCCTGGCGAACAGCCAATTGAGCTCTTTTTAGTAGATCTTTTGTTTCATCGGTGTCGCGACTGACAATATCCGGCTGGCCACCTCTTTCCAGGAACTCCAAATCGCTCCGCATAGTCCGGATAACCACGTTTTGCAATTTTGAAGAAGCCATTATCGTTTTTCTCGAGCCGCTCGAGAATTCGATTCGGAAACTTTCTTGAGCGGCTTAAAACCCGCTGCTTTGGCGGAAAGATTAATTCTTCCTTTTTCGTCTATTTCAACTACTTTAACAGGGATAACATCTCCTGTTTTCACAACATCTTCTACTTTGTTTATTCGTTGAGGAACAAATTGTGAGATATGAACGAGACCTTCTTGTCCGGGCAATATTTCAACCATAGCCCCAAAATTAAAAATCCTAGTAACGGTTCCAGTAAAAGTTTCACCAACTTCAACCTCATGGGTCATGGCTAAGATTTCATCTAAAGCATCTTGGGCGGCTTTCTGATCGGTTCCCGCAACATAGACATGGCCGGTTTCCTCAATGTCAATGGTTACCTCGTATTTATCAACCAGCCCATTGATAGTTCGTCCTCCTGAACCAATAACCATTCCGATTTTACTGGGATCTATTTTTCCACTTACAATCTTAGGGGCTTGAGGCGATAATTCGGACCGAGGTCCGTCAATGGTTTCCCCAATAATTTTTAAAATATTCAATCGGGCTTCTTGAGCTTGTTTTAGCGCTTCAACAATCATCTGTTTTGTCAATCCTCTTATTTTAACATCTACTTGAATGGCGGTAATCCCTTCTTCGGTTCCGGCAACTTTGAAATCCATATCACCATGATGGTCTTCAATCCCTTGAACATCGGTGAGAAGCTTGTAATGATCCGGTCCGGTAATTAGTCCGATAGAAATACCGGCAACTGGTTTTTTAACGGGAACTCCGGCGTCCATTAAAGACAAAGAAGAAGCACAGACAGAAGCCATAGAAGTAGAACCATTCGAAGAAAGACATTCCGAAACAATTCTAATAGTATATGGGAAGTTTTCTATGTCGGGAAGAAGAGGTGATAACGCTTTCTCGGCTAAATAGCCGTGGCCGATCTCTCGTCTTTTTGTTCCGCCCAAATATTTAACTTCGCCAGTTGAGAAAGGAGGAAAATTATAGTGATGCATAAAACGTCTTTCCTCAACAACTTCCATTCCTTCAAACTTACGATGATCTCCGGTTGGACCAAGAGTGACGATAGACATGACTTTAGTCAGTCCTCTTTGAAACAAACCCGATCCATGGACTCTAGGAATTAAAGAAACCCCAGCTTTTAATGGTCTGATTTCGTTTAGTTTTCGGCCATCGATTCTGACTTCTTTTTCTAAAATTTCTTGTCTTAAGAAAGAAGCAATTTCTTCTTCAACGATTTTTCTCCCAGATCCTATTTGCTCAGTGCAATTTTCTTTCAAAAAATCATCAACTTCCTGATAAAAGCCAGACAAAACAGTTTTTGTTTCTTGATTGGCTTGAATAGGGAAAATTTCAGTTAATTTATCTTGAGAAAACTTCTTTATTTTTTGTTTCAGCTCCGGATCAATAACAATTTCTTCTTCGGCGAAAATTACTTTTTCCGGTTGATAATGATCAATTATCTCTTGCTGAAACTGAAGTAAGCTTTTGAAGATTGGCTCAGCCTGATTTAAACCTTCGGCCACTAATTCTTCTTTGGCTTCTCGGCCTTCGGCCTCAATCATATTAATCAGAATTTCTTTTTCTCCTTCAACAGCTGAAAATGTAAGCGATAAATCAGCTTTTTCTTGTTTCTTGTAAGGAGGATTTATGATCCATTCATCTTCTAAGTGGCTTAATCGACAGGCGACCAAAGGCCCAGCCCAGGGAATGCTGGAAAGCGAAAGAGCAATAGAGGTTCCAAGCAGTCCAGGCACGTCAGGATCATTTATTCCGTCAAAAGAAAGAACAGTTACAATAACTTGGACTTCTCTTTTAAATTCTTTGGGGAATAGAGGGCGGATAGACCGATCAATCAGTCGTCCGGTTAAAGTTGCTTCATCAGAAGGACGCCCTTCCCTTCGCATAAACCTTGACCCCAATATCTTTCCGGCGGCATAATAACGCTCTTCATAATCAACGGTTAACGGGAAAAAATCCTTGCCATGATTATCATCGCCCATACAAACAGTAACCATAACGACGGTTTCTCCTTGCCTAACGAGAACACTGGCGTTAGCCTGGTCGGCAATATGTCCGATAGTAACTTCGAACTCCTGCCCATCTATTTCTTTTTTAAAACTTTTTTCTCCAATCATCTTCAATTTTTAATTAAACGATTATAAAATTTTTCTTTCATTAGATAACGGCCTGACTCTTTATCGAGATCGATAAATTCATCAGCTGAATCAATCAATTCTTGAGCGGTTGTTTTTCCAAAAGCCACAACCTCAACGCGCTTGCCCTGATTTCTCAGATATTCAACTAATGGGGCAAAATCTCCGTCGCCGGAAATAATGACAATAGCATCAACATTCGGAGCAATACGAACAGCGTCAATAGCCAGTCCAACATCCCAATTAGCCTTTTTAACTCCGCTATGAAATTCTTTTAAATCCTTGGCTCGAGTTTCAATGCCCAACTGAGTTAGAGCATCAAAAAAAGCTTTTTCATCTCCACTTTTAGTTCGAATAACATAAGCAAAAGCTCTAGTCATTTTCCGACCAGCGATGGCCTCTTTCAGAATCTGACCAAAATCAACGCGGGTTCGGTAAATGTTTTTAGCAGTATGATAAAGATTCTGAACATCAATAAAAACGCTGACTCGCTGTTCTTTTGATTTTTTCATTTATTTTTTTCGAGATATTTCAAATTCTTACGACGAAGGTTTAATAACCCAATTAATCCTCGCCGAGAATGTTTATCCTTCGGATGTTTTTCAAAATGACGAGATAATTTTTCTAAACGTTTATTAGCTGAGCTGATTTGAGCCTCGGCTGATCCAGTGTCTGGACGAGAGATTTCTTTGTCTTGGACTGGAACTGAATCGTTTCCAACTTTTTCTTCTTCATTCATGATTTTTAAATTTACTTAGTGCCCCCACTAGGAT
>CAZXEI010000045.1:0-3255 GCA_964639775.1 uncultured Candidatus Saccharibacteria bacterium | reverse complement strand
AAAAAAAGAGAATAATTTCATCTTTGATGGATTTAAGAAAATTACAAAAAAATTCTTGAATCTTTTTGAGAAATGGGGGATTGTTAAAATTGAGACACTGGGTCAAGATTTTAATCCCGAAAAACATGAAGCGGTTGAAACGGTTTTTCTGGAAAAAACTTCTGATGGTGAAATAGTAGAAGAATTTTCTGCCGGTTACACCTTTCATGGTAAAATTTTAAGGCCGGCCAAAGTCAAAGTGGCAAGCCTTAAAGAAAAGAATTAAAATAATTAATTCTAAGAAAAGATAATGTCTAAAAGTTTAGGAATAGATTTAGGAACTACATTTTCGGCAATGGCTACTATTGAAGCTGGAGAGGCGAAAATTATTGAAAATAAAGAAGGAGCAAGAACAACTCCGTCCATTGTTGCCGTTAATAAAAAAAACGAAAGATTGGTCGGAATTTTGGCTCAACGTCAAACAGTCACTAACCCAGAAAATACAATCTTCGGAACAAAACGTTTGATCGGTCGTAAATTTTCTGATCCCATAGTCCAAGGAGATAAGGGGAAATTATCCTTTCAAATTAGATCAACGAATGATGACCGAATCGAAATAAAGATGGGCGAACAATGGTATAAACCCGTTCAGGTATCAGCTATGATCCTGGAAAAACTAAAAAAAGATGCCGAGGAAAAACTAGGAGTCAAAATTGAAGAAGCAGTGATAACCTGTCCAGCTTACTTTAATGACGATCAGAGGCAAGAAACAAAGGCTGCTGGGGAAATTGCTGGATTAAAGGTAAAAAGAATTATTAACGAACCAACAGCAGCTGCTTTAGCCTACGGTTTCAGTAAGCGCAAGGATGAACAAATCTTAGTTTATGATTTCGGTGGAGGCACATTTGATGTTTCTGTTTTAGATATAGGAGATGATACTATTGAGGTCAAGGCAACGGGAGGCGACACTCATTTGGGCGGTAATGATTTTGACCAAAAAATCATGGACTGGGTTTTAGATCGATTTAAAAAAGAAGAGGGGATTGATCTTTCCAAGGATCCATTGGCCCTTCAAAGAATAAAAGATGCCGCCGAAAAGGCCAAAATTGAATTATCGACAACGCTTGAGACAGAAATTAATTTACCTTTCATCACATCGAGCGATGAAGGCCCGAAACATCTTTTGTTCTCTCTGAGCCGAGCCAAATTAGAGGAAATGGTTTCGGAATATATAAATCGTTCTTTAGAGCTTGCTAAAAGCGTTTTAAAAGACGCTAAAATGGAGGCCAAAGACATAGAAGAGATTGTTTTGGTGGGAGGGCAAACACGAATGCCCAAAATTCAAGAAGAAATCAAAAAATTCTTCAATAAAGAACCAAATCGTTCTATTAATCCTGACGAAGTCGTGGCGATTGGAGCAGCAGTTCAAGGAGGGATCATGCAGGGAGAGATGAAAGATGTTTTGTTGCTTGATGTTGTTCCGTTATCGCTTGGTCTAGAAACCATGGGTGGGGTTATGACCAAATTGATTGACAAGAACACGACTATTCCCGTTCAAAAAACACAAACTTTTTCAACGGCGGCAGACAATCAAACATCTGTTGAAATTAATATTTTACAAGGAGAAAGAGCCATGGCTTCTGATAACAGAAGTCTGGGGAGATTTATTCTAGATGGAATAGCTTTAGCCCCGCGAGGGATCCCACAAATTGAAGTTACTTTTGATATCGATGCTAATGGGATTCTTAACGTATCGGCTCACGATAAAGGGACTGGCAAAAAACAATCTATCCGTATTGAAGGCTCGGCTAGTGTTTCATCGGAAGAAATTGAAAAAATGAAAAAAGAAGCCCAGGCTCATGCCGAACAAGACGAACAAAAAAAATCTTTGATTGAACTTAAGAATCAGGCGGATTCTTTGATCTACAATGGCAGAAAAATGCTAAAAGAGAATAAAGATAAAATAAAAGAATCAGACGCTAAAGAGCTGGAAGATAAACTTGTTAGTCTTGAGAAAATTAGAGAGAAAGATGAAATTGAAGAAATTAAAAAACAATTGGAATCTCTTCAAGAATTATTGCAAAAAATAGGGACTGAACTTTATCAATCTAGCCAAGCCTCTGATGATAATAAGACGCCGGAAAGCAAGTCTGACGTTGAAGAATCAGAGGAGGGGGATAAAGAAGACCCTGCTCCTAACAATTAATTTATGGAAGATTATTATCAAGTTTTAGGAGTAAGTCGTGGTGCTTCTCAAGAAGAGATAAAAAAAGCATATCGCCGATTGGCCCACAAATATCATCCCGACAAGGGTGGAGATGAGGCTCAATTCAAAAAAGTCAGTGAGGCTTATCAGGTTTTGTCAGATCAAAACAAAAGAGCTCAATATGATCAATTTGGATCAACTTTTGATCGCACTCAATCGGGAGGTTCGTCACCGTTCGGATTTGATTTTCAACAAGCTGATTTCGGAGATATTTTTGGAGATTTTGATATAGGCGATTTATTTGATTTTGCTTTTCGTCGTGGGGGGAGGAATCAAAGAGCCGAAAAAGGCGAAGACGCCAAGCTTGCTATAGAGTTAGAGTTGGCCGATACTTTAAACAATCAAAAAAAGGACATTTCTTTTGAGAGAGAAACCTCTTGTAAGAGATGCCAAGGTCGAGGGTCCGAGCCAGAATCAAAAATGAAGGAATGTTCTGCTTGTCGAGGGAAAGGGAAGGTTCATCAGGTTAAGAGAACTATTCTTGGGAGCATGACTCATTATTCTACGTGTCCGGAATGCCAAGGGACCGGTCAGATACCAGAGAAACCTTGCAATATCTGTCAAGGAACCGGGAGGATCAAACAAAAAGTTAAAATTGAGATTACTATCCCTGCCGGCGTTGATCATGGTCAAGTCATAAAAATTACTGGAGAGGGGAATGCCGGTTTGCGAGGCAGGCCTTCAGGCGATTTATATATTACTGTTCTGGTTAAGAACGACAAAAGGTTCCAAAGACAAGGAGATGACTTGGTAAGCGTTTTAATGGTTAATTATTCTCAGATAATCTTAGGAGCAGAAATTTCTTTTAAAACTCTTTCGGGAGAATCAATTAAAATTAATATTCCAAAAGGCACGGAACCAGATCATATTGTTAAAGTGCGCGGAGAAGGAATTCCTCATTATGGCAGGCCTGGCAAAGGAAATCTTTATCTGCAGTTAAAAATTAATTCTCCCAAGCATCTAACAAAAGATCAAGAGAAGCTTTTGAAAGATTTGCAAAACCAAGGTTT
>CAZXEI010000044.1:0-3395 GCA_964639775.1 uncultured Candidatus Saccharibacteria bacterium | reverse complement strand
GTCATAGATATAGCTTCTTCGATCAAATCACTCGATATCTCCACTTCCTGGCCCACTTCAAGCCATCTATCCGCCCCTTCACTTTCCAGAGAAATCCTTTTTTGAACATAATCTTCAATATAAACCTTCTGAGCGTCTGAAAGGCTCTGGCCCGTTTCTTCGCCATAAGAAGCCAACGCTCGCCTAGCTAAATGAGTTAATCCATCCCCTTTATTTGCTTTCTCGATATATATTTTAGAAGAAATACCGATCACTAACGGTTCATCCTCTTCAGCAGCCGTTTCTTCTGAAGCTGTGCTGGCCGCCGGTTTATTCTCTTGAAATAAGGTCATTTGAAGCTCCTCTGCCTTTTCAGACATTGTCTGAGCCAATCCACCAAAATCATAGTTTCGAGCCAAAATCATGCCACCGATGATAAACAGGGCAATCACCAAAATAACAATTATAAAAACAGAGATTCTGTCAACGTTCAATTTATTTCTAAAAGTATTAATGTTTATTTTCATAATTCAAAATAAACCATGAATTTATTTCCGATAAACTTTAAAAACCGTTCTGGCGCTCACCAATACGAATATAATAGCATACCAATACCAATCAAGCGTTAATATCGGTAACCATAACTTAACGATCATTAAGGCAAAAGCAAAAACGCTAATTTTAATTAGAGCAATATCAAGCCAATCTAATTTTTTTATTTTATCATTAGCCCAGTTTATAAAACTCATGATATTATTTTTAATATTAAAAGAGCAAAGGCTTTCTAAGATTCCGCGAATCAATCTTCTTAATTATAGAAAATATAGGGCCAAGAGTCAATAAAAAAAGAGGGGCAACTCACCGAGTCGCCCCTACCGAGGGTTTCCGTGCTTACGCACGATTCGTGTCCGCCTTCAGCCACATCGAGGGCCTAGAGGGACTGCATCTCCGCCGTCACCACGATCGTAACAACCCCGAGTCGCTTTTTCATGACTACGGTCCTCCTTGCACCACGCCTGGGTGCAATTTCCCCTTTTCTTGTGCTTTCGAAGAAACCTAACGGATCACATACCGTGATGGGCTAGGCGAAAGCCACTGCTCGAGCCAAACTCACAACCATTACTCTCTTCATGTCTACAGTCCTCCCTAGCGCCGGACGATAGCCTCTTGACTTTTCGAAACTTGCTCGATAAGCCTAAGAGCTAGAATTTCGTTCGTCTCTACTGCGAAAGTTGAATGGGATAACCTCCTTCCCTAAAGAGTGTGCACTCTTTAGATTCTGTTAAATAATAACCAGAAAAATCATTTTCTGTCAAGCATTCTAAAAGCAAAAATCGCCCAAATTTCTTTGAGCGATTTAATGAATCAAAATTTTTATCAGACAATCATCAATTAAGATATCTTTTCTTTCGTTTCTTTTTTAATAATCCGCCAATGATACAGATAAAGAGGCAATCCGATCAAGATCATCGCTAGGCTCATTGAAGCTTCCCGATGTCGTTGAGATGAAACCGGATCAATTTGATCTGCCTTTTCCTTCCATGATTGATAGTCGTCTAGCCATTCCTTAACTAAAACTATTTCTTCATCTGTCAAACGATCATCTTCTGTTGATCCTTCTAATTTAGACAAAGAATATGGAGCATAAGAAGGATAAGAATAAGAAATTCTCTGATCTTCTTCAGCCCGGGTAAAGACAAAAGCCTTGAGCCCCATATCAATAAACCGAACCCCACCGATGATTATTAAAATCAAGCCAAGCAAAGCAAAAATATAAAGATAAATCGTTCTTATAAGCGGATAATGATTCATATTTTAATTAATTTTGAATTATTCTGTCGCCATTAGAATTGACCCGCATTCCTCTTCTGATTCTTCTATAATCAAGAATATGTCGTCTATTCTCGGTTCAATGGCTGTTAAATTTTCTCCATTCTTCAGCTTAATGCCAACCGATCTGTTGTGAGTCTGCCAAGCACTTTCGGCTTCACAGTTGATGATCGCCTCTTTTATTGATTCCCATTGAGCAATATTGGTCAAAGCAAGGTTCTCCGTCCTGGTAACAATGTTTTTTTGATCAAAATCAAAAATGATCGACCAAAGATATCCCGGAAAAATATTTTTAATGTCTTCTGAATAATTAGTCCCGTTTCCCGGAGCTTCATAGCTAAAACGATTTAAATCATAAAAAGAAAGTTCATTCGGATAGTCTATTTTCACCGGACCAGAAAGCCCACTCAGAGTTTCCAAATCGCCATCACGGATAATATATTCCCCGCAATAAACCCAAAGGTAAAATGGGAATAATTCATTTTCTGAATCTAATTTTTCAATTGAGCAAAAGTTATGACTATTATCTTCGGTTTTCCAACTAAAATGATTTTGCGTTAATAAATATTCAATGATTGCTTGTTCAACATAATCATTACCGAAATCTGTTTCGCTCAAAGGACACTCTGCAAATTCACAATCCGGACCAATGCGCCCGACATAAGAACCATCGGGGCACAGTTTAGCATCTGCCGGACAGGCTATTTCTTGATCCTTAGAAGAAAGAGAGTAGAAAAGCCATATTAATCCCGCCAAGAGGATTAAAGTAAAAATCACGACTAAAATCTTTCTATGACGAGAATAATGCTCAAAAATCATCTTGACGGATTTAATAATTAAACTACTCCTTTAGCCGGAGCTTCTATCTGTTTAATCTGAGCGCCTCCAAAACCGGCAAATTAGCTTCTGTTGGAATGTAGATGGTTGTCTTGTCGTTGAAAACATTTTGCCTCACCCATAAATATTGGATATATTCGCTGGTTAAGGCACCACCCTCAATTGAAATGGCTTCAGCCATTCCCTTGGCTCTTTCAACCTCAGCTTGAGCATTGAGCTTTTCGGCCTCTAAATTAGCTAAGGCCTCTTCAATCTGAACCTTCTTAGACCATTCCGCTTCTCTCAAAAGAGCTTTCCCGGCCAATTCTTTCTGCCAAACTCGGTATTGAGGCAAGATATACATCACGGCCGCTATAAATAGCAAAACCAATATTCCAATGATAATGGCTGTGATAATATTTTTTTTATTTTTAGGATCGTAAGCGATATCCATATTCTATTTATTTTAATTTTTCAAACTTCTTTAGTTTAAAGCATTGCGAGGATAAACACAACCAACGTTTCCGCTCAATCCGATATAATAAGAGGGGGCAGATCGCATTAAGAGATCTGCCCCTCGATCGAGTATACTAGAACAACACTCGTCCCCACACGCGTGCCCAGAAGATGTTCCAGCGACTGAAGACGGGCTTTCCATTCGCCCATCGATAGTAGTTGCGACACTTTGGGCAATAACCGGCATTCGGCCTCCCAATGAAGTCTGTGGATTCGGGCATCAGCTCGACTTCGGGATGTTTCGGGCAGTGAGT
>CAZXEI010000043.1:0-3402 GCA_964639775.1 uncultured Candidatus Saccharibacteria bacterium | reverse complement strand
AAAAAAATGAGATTTTGGGAGAGAGTTCCAAATAATGCTACTCGGAAGAGACGAGCACTTAATAAAATAGAAGCACGCAAGAAATATCGTCAACTTAAAAAAATGGGTCAGATCTAATTCTTATGGCAAGATCTCATATCATTACCGGCTTAGATATCGGAGTTGGTTCAATAAAGGTTTTATTGGCTCGTCAATCGAGCCAAGAGGCAGGCCTTAATTTTCTTGGTTTTGGAGAATGTCCAACAGAAGGAATGAACAAGAAAGGCATTCACGACGTTAATCGTTTGGCCAAGAGCATAAGAGTAGCCCTCGACCAAGCCGAAAAATCATGCTCTGAGAAAATTGATCGCGCTTATATCAATATTGGTGAATCTAGATTTTTAAATATTTCAAGCCACGGGCTGGTTTCAGTTTCAAGAGCCGATGGACGTATTTCTCAGGAAGACATCAACCGAGTTATTGAGGCGGCTCAATCAGTTAATCTTCCTCCTAACAATGAATTTTGGGGGGTATTGGTGAAAGATTTTATTGTCGATGGCCAAAAAGGAATCGAACGTCCGCTAGAGATGATGGGAACAAGATTAGAGGCGGAAGCATTGGTTCTTTCTGTTTTTTCTCCTCATCTTAAGAAACTAAAAGAAGCAGTTTCTCAAGCAAATTGTCAGATTGAAGATATTATTATCACTCCCCTGGCTTGCGCTCGAGCTGCTTTAAGTGATCAACAAAAAGAAAGAGGAGCAGTGTTGGTAGATATTGGACATAGTTTGACGAAAGTAGCTGTTTTTCAAGAAGGCAAACCAATACATTTGGCGATATTCCCATTAGGCTCTTCCCATGTTACTGACGACATAGCAGTTGGGGCAGAGATTGAAATTTCTGAAGCGGAAAGATTAAAAAAAGAAATAGGTTCGTGTTTTGAGAAAAAAATAACTGGTCGTACGGAAGAAAGCCGTCATGCTAGAAAATTGGTAAAAGTTATTAAACCGCGCATGGAAGAAATTCTAGAAGAGGCTTACAAAGAAGTAACAAGTGTTTGTCGTCGCCAGGATCTTCCAGCGGGAGTTGTTTTAACTGGTGGAGGATCTAAAATCAAAGGTGTTACTGATTGTGCTCGTAAAATTTTCAAACTAACAGCAAGAAGAGGTGCTCCCCAGGGAATTCATGGGCTTGAAGAAGAAGATCCTTCGTGGGCTACAGCAGCCGGGCTTATTTTGTCAGCAGCGGATGAAGATTCTGAGATGATGATGTCTCAGAAAGGGGTTGGTTGGTTACGTCGGATGGCTCGTCATTTTATACCTTAACAATTTTGATTCGATTGAATCGGATCATTTTATCTAATGAAACCACGTAAAAAAATAAAAATTATTGGCGTGGGCGGCTCTGGTTCTAATACCATTGCGCGCATGAAGAAAAAGAAGATAAGAGACGTTGAGTTAATTACAGTTAACACTGACGTTCAAGACTTAAGAGCCAAAGCATCGGATTATAAAATACAAATAGGGCCAATGGTTACCAAAGGTTTGGGAGCAGGAATGGATCCGGCTCTTGGCCAAGCAGCAGCCGAAGAATCAAAGAAGGCTCTTCAGAAGGCAATGGCCGGGGCGGATATTATTTTTTTAGCTTGTGGCTTAGGAGGTGGTTCAGGAACGGGTGCAACTCCGGTTATAGCTCGTCTGGCTAAAGAAATGAATATTCTGACAGTGGCAGCAGTAACGATGCCCTTTTCTTTTGAAGGTGAAAAAAGAACAAAAATTGCCTTAGCTGGTTTGGAAAAACTGCGGCCAGAAGTGGATACATTATTAATCGTTCTGAATGATAAATTGCTTGAACTGACTAATGATAAAACTTCTTTAACTTATGCTTTTTCTTTGTGCGATCAAGTTCTTAATAATGCCATACAAAGTATCACCGATTTGATTGTTTCAGCGGGCGATATAAATATTGATTTTGCTGATTTGCGTACATTGATCAAAAAAGCAGGTTCGGCTATGTTCAGTATCGGATCGGCTAAGGGCAAAAATAGAGCCGCTGGAGCTATTAAGTCAGCCTTAAGTTCTCCTCTTTCAGATTTCTCTTTAGAAGAAGCGAAAGCTATCTTGTTAAACATTGCCACGTCGGGCGATTTAAAGTTAGCGGAAGTGAGAACAATCACTCAATGGATCCGGCAGGCTATTAAACCGTCAATTCCTTTAGTTTTCGGGACCTCGATTGATCTAAATTTGAAACCGAAAACAATGAGAGTGACGATTATCGCAACGGGGGTTAATTAATTTATCGTTATGAAAATAAAACAGAAATGTCCATCGAAAATAAGGAAAAGATCAGGGGAAATCGTTCCTTTTGAGTCGTTGAAAATTACAATTGCTATTAATAAGGCTGGACAGGCGACCGGAGAATTTGATTTAGCTAAAGCTGAGGAATTAACCAAGAAAGTTATCGATCAGATAAATAAAAAACTAAATCGAGACTTACCAACAGTAGAAAAAGTTCAAGATTTAGTGGAAGAAGTTTTACTTTCATCGCCTTATCGGGCAACAGCCAAGGCCTATATTATCTATCGAGAACAGCATGCTCAAATGCGCACAATCGCAAATCAAAGCAGTATTGACTCGGTTGACCAATATCTCAATAGTGCTGATTGGCAGGTTAAAGAAAATAGTAATATGACTTATTCTCTGCAAGGGTTAAATAATTATATTTCTTCAAAAATAAATAGTGTTTATTGGCTCAACAAAATATATTCACCTGGCGTTAGAGAGGCTCACAAAAATGGTGATTTTCATATCCATGATTTAGGTTCGTTGTCTGTTTATTGCGTAGGATGGGATTTGCAAGATTTATTAACAGTTGGATTCCGGGGAGCGATTGGCAAAATAGAAAGTAAGCCGGCGAAACACTTTCGTCCCGCCCTGGGTCAAATATGCAATTTTCTTTATACTTTACAGGGAGAATCAGCCGGAGCAGAAGCGTTTTCTAACTTTGATACATTGTTGGCTCCTTATATTAGATATGATGGGTTAACTTATGATGAAGTAAAGCAAGCTTTACAAGAATTTGCTTTCAATATGAACGTTCCAACAAGAGTTGGATTCCAAACTCCTTTTTCTAATTTAACACTTGATTTGGTCGTCCCGAAACATTATCGTAACCAACCAGTTTTGATTGGTGGTAAACCCCAAAAAGATGTTTATGGTGATTTTCAAGAAGAGATGAATATTTTGAACAAGGCTTTTCTAGAAGTGATGACTGATGGAGATGGTTGCGGTCGAGTCTTTACTTTTCCTATTCCAACCTACAATATCACTAAAGATTTTGACTGGAGTAGTCCCGTTCTTCCTTATCTTTGGGAGGCTACGGCCAAATATGGACTGCCTTATTTCGCCAACTTTGTTAATTCAGATA
>CAZXEI010000042.1:0-3531 GCA_964639775.1 uncultured Candidatus Saccharibacteria bacterium | reverse complement strand
CGAGCAGCCGAAACGGTTCCTTGTACTTCAGCTAAGGTATAGGGAACAATAACATAAAAAGATTTGCTCATAATCACTCCCTTGTCTAAGATATCGCTGATGAATTTTCGATAGTCAACAGTTTGGGCTCTCATTAATTCATTTGTTTGCTTCTCTTCAAGTTTTTTTAGTCTTTCTAAATAACCAGTCATATTAACCCGGCGAGAATGAACTAAAATTTGAGCGGTAAAGTCTAAAGAATTAAGAAAATTTTGAAATTGATAAATAATAGCCTGTTGCTCGTCGGACGATTTTAAGGCAAAGTTCAACGAGGAAACCATTAAAATTCCACGTAATCCTCCGCTGCGCAAAATAATTATTCCATCTTTGACCTCGTCGAAAGGCAGAAATTGTTGACTGCTTCCCTTCATTATTTTTTAGTTTCAATGCGGTTTTTTAATTTTTCCAAACGACCTCGCGGAGCAATAGTTATTAAATCGCGTCTTTCTGTTTTTCGCTTGTTTTTTTCTGGAAGAGGCCCGGAGGTAATAATAGGAAAGTCGGTTTCAATCTCTTCTTTATGCCAAAGATAACGTCGGGCAGAGAAAATATAACTGAAAGCATAACCGAGAACATCTGACAAAGGACGCCCATCGGGCTTTAGAAAGGCCAATGCTAAACCGGCTAAAACAACTAAGGGAATGATAATAAAAGCGATCGGTCTTGGTAATATTGACCAGAACAGAAAAGACAATCCAGCTGAGACAGCTAAGAAGATAATTTGCTTAAAATGCAAAGAGCCGACAATGCGAGCCTCTCTCTCAATAAATTGTGGGACAGGATATTGCATTATTCAATTGGTTCACGATAAAGATCGGGGCCTTTTTCTTTAGAATCAGTATTAATTTCGCCAGAGTCTTCTTTGTTAAGACCGTATAATTTATTGAGATCTGGACGAATTTTATTTAAAACAAAAGCGTCAAGCTCTCCTTTTATGAACTGTGTCTTATCTTCGTCCAAATTAAGTCTTTTACTCAATGCTCTTTCAGCTTCCGAAGGGGGAAGCAGGCCGAGAATTGTGTCGTAAACAACACCAAATAATTCCCATTCCTCGTCTTTATTGAATTTATAACGGCGGGCGATATTCTCAATCACCTCAATCATTTCAATTGAGTGATAGGCTTCGCTCAGAGCAGGAGGAAGTTTTTCGGCCATTCGTAAAAACTCGAGATTGCTTAATTTGCTTCTTCGGCTTAATTTTTCCATAAAGATAATTATGATGTTCTAATGAATTCTTTAGGAAGAAATCCTTGTCTTGCTAGAGCCCTAATAACTTGGATAGGCTCTTCTTTGTTAGTATGTCTTGCTTGGGAGACAATAGTGTTAGCGAATCCAATTCTATCTTCAGCTGAAGGGAGTTTTTTGATAATTTGAATAACAGCGTCAGGCTTTGCGTTGAGAGATCCATCTAAAATCGCTCGGATGTTATTGCGAACACTATCTCGAACACCACGATCTTCGGAATGGGCCAATTTCTTACCCTTAATATATGCTTCGGCGATAAGACTAATTTCTTCTTTGTCTCCTTTTTCCGCCTTTTTTATAATATCATATAGGTAATTCCCGCCCAATCCTAAATCATCTGCTCTTTGGGTGAGGGCTTCTCCGTGTTCGGCCATTTGAGAAACAGCAAAACGTTGGGCGTCTTTTTTGTGAGAAGGACCTTGGTTGGCAAGACCGGTAAATACGCTAACGGCTTCGTCTTGAGATAGAGATAAAGAGCCCAGAACCTTAATGGCTTCTTTCGGATCTTTTTTCATAAGCTCATGAATGATCATAGCCTTAGATTCTTCGCTTGATACGCCAAATCCCCCGCGTGGCGAGAATTTTCTAGCCCCAGGCTCAAGTAGTCTAGCGGCAAGATCGTCAGCATTTTCGCTTTGTAGTCTTTTTCCGAAACGAGAGCGTTCGATTTTTCTTTCAGTGAGTTTTTTCTCAGCGCTAATGAATCTAGCAGCGTTTGCCTTGTCTCCAGAGGTAGCCAATCCGCTTTTTTTAATTTCATCTGCTACTCGAGCTCGAATAGCATGACTTCGCTTACGATCATTCCACCCGTCAGTACTAAGGCCAAGATTGCTTGCTGCTTGGAATAATCGGTCAGATCTTACGTCTTGTTTAGCTCCTTCGTATGCTCGACCGGTCCGATAACGAGCTTGATCCCAGCCCCAACTACTAGCTTGCTTGGCTTTCTTTTCGGTAAAGCCAACTACTGTTTTAGTCACAGAAGGTGCAAGATTCATACTAATAACGTATCCGATGTAAAGAAAAGCAGCTGGCAAGACGGTATAAAAAGTGCTACCAGAGAAAGCTCCTTGCGATAAAGGAGATGTTGCATCGGGGACGCTCATAATAGTCGCGATGTGCTCAGAAGTGTTTTTCCAGATAATGCCATCTTGAATATGTTTCAACATCTTAAGGGCCAGATTGACGAAAAAAGCGATAGGAACACCAACAAAAGTCCAGCTAATAAAATTAGACCACCATTGTCGCCAAAACTTTTCTCCTCCAGAAAAAGCAAAAGCTAAGAAAGCTAAAGGAGAAAGAATAACTAAAACCCAAAGCACAATATATCTCATAATGAAAGTAGCCGTCAGGACCAAGTAAAGCAGAGCAATAAAGAATATGGTGCAAACTACAATAAGTAATTGAATCAGGCCTACCATGCCCGAGGAATTACCGCTGATAGGGTTAACTTGATACATCGCCTGACGTAGCTCTCCACCCAACGTCATATTCTCTGCCCCCTGGAAGAAATAATTCATGGCAATATTGGAAGCATCTATAACTAAACCGATTAATACAGGCGTAAAGTTGATTAAAAAAGCAAGGGCAATTAATCTAATCAAAGTTCTTTTTGTTTGGAAACTTCCTATGCCAAGAGCCATTCTTAGCCCTGCATAAACCATCCCTAAAACAATTCCAATATTGGCAAAATCTCGAATCATCAACCATGATTCATAAACAAAGATATTATCTGCTCCAGTGAAAGAAACCTCAATGAAGCCGGGGCTAATTACCCAATGAAATAAAATTTCTGTAAGGCCGAGAATTCCCAAAGCAGCTGCTCCGATAATCATAAAAACAGCACTTAGGATACCGGCAAGAACCTGCTCTCCTAAACGAAGAAGGGTAGACAGCCATCCACCACTTGTTTCACCCGGCTGAATATCGGTATTCCCGGTAAAAAGAGAGCCCTGGTCCCCAGTTTGATCAGCGAAAACACCGAAAGAGGGAATTAAAAGCAGAAAAGAAAATAATAAACAGGCAAAAATCTTTTTACGTGATCGTGATATCATTCTGATAAATTATACATCGTTATAGTCGAGAAAACAATTTTTGGAGTCTCGACCACTGCTCTTTATTTAATGCTCCCGCTCTTATTTTCAAAGGAAATTCTGCTTGATTCAGGAATTCCTTATCGATTTTATAATGGGCCAATAAATTATTTGTTAAAGTTTTGCGAGGAGAGGCGAAACAAGCATTAATTAATCT
>CAZXEI010000041.1:0-3531 GCA_964639775.1 uncultured Candidatus Saccharibacteria bacterium | reverse complement strand
GAAAAGCTGAAGAAGAAAAGAAACGACAGGAAGAAGAAACTCGAAAAGAAAAAGAACTTTTGAAGTGGGAGAAAATTTTGAATGAAGCAGAGGAAATAGCTAAGACAAAAGCATTTTTCTTGCCTGAGGAAGAGGAAGTTTTAGGAAGGCTAATCGCTCAAAAAGAACAAGAGATTGCCTCTCTGGAAGCAGAATCGAATGAATTGCCAGCTCAAGAAAAGACGATCTTGCCAAAAAAGAAAAGATTGTCAGATCAGAAAGATCAATTGGAAAAAGAATACCAAAACCTATCAAATCAGCTTGAAAGCATTAAGCAACAAAGAGAAAAAATTGAGCAAGCTGAAATAAATGCTCGGACTAGCGAAGAAAGAAGAAAATATGAAGAGCAAAGGTGGCAATTAGCCAATAAGCAAAAAGAGGTGGAGCAAGAGAAATGGAATAAAAAGGACGATTTGTCTCAAGTGGCTGCCAAGCTTAACCATCTTGAAGATAAGTCCGACGAGATTCAAGGTCATCAGAACGAATATCGCCAGAAGATTGAGGAATTGAATCAAGAAAAAGAAGAAATTGAACTAGAAAAAGAAGCCATTGGCCTCAGGCAAAGATTAACTGAAATATCTTTGTCAAAGTCAGAGCCATTTGGGAAGCTTCAAGAATTAGAAGTTAAGAAGGAAAATCTGAAAGAAGAACTGCGTCCAGTTCTAACCGAAGAGAGGTCTGTTGAAAATCTCGAAAGTGATCTTAAAAAACAAATAGCGTCATCTACTGATCCGGAAGAAAATAAAAAGTTAACAGAAAGGCGCTGGCAAATTGAGAAAAAGAGAGAAGAGGTAGAAAAAAAGCGCTGGCAAATTGAGCAGAAAATTGTTGCCCTCCGCAACCAACAAAAGGAGGTCTCTAATCCTTATCGCACTCTATTAGAAGAAGAAAGGCGTTTAAGCCAAAGGTTGAGAGAAGTAGAAACGCTGGTCGCTTTTGGTTTGGAGAAAGGACGACAAAGATTAGAAACCATTTCTCAAAAAGAAAAAAATTTGCAAGCGCAAAAAATAAAAGGCCCTTATTCTTTCCAGAAACAAAAAATTAAAAAAAAGGAACCTCCTCTTGAAACAGAAAAGGTTCTTTCTACTACTCCTGTTTCAGAAACAGAACCCGTGTCTTTAGAACAAAAAAATATTCGCCAGTCAAAGATAAAAGAGGTGAAAACTGATTCTAAAAGCTCCGGCAAAACTATCTCCCCCGAACATAATCAAACGACTGCAAAAGATTCATTCCCTTCTCCGTCTGATATCCAGAAAGAGCCATCTATTAAGACTGCCCCTGATTTACCAAGTCAAGACAATCTTTCTTCCGTTGAAAAATTAGAAAGAAAGAAACAAGAAGCTCGAGAAAAATTAACCGAAGAAATGAATGTTCGGAGAACAGAAATGGAGAATAGGCAAGCTGAGATTGAAAAGAAAAGAGCGTCTTCTTCGCCTCCTCCTTCTCCTTCAAAGGAAGTTGACGCTAAGAAATCCTCCCCTAAAGAAGAAACTCCTCCCTCCCCAACAACAGCTCGAGAAACTTTTGTTGAACAGCTAATGGCTTCTTCTTCTCACGAAGAAGCTGCTCGAGAAAAATTCCTCCGCCGAGTTCGAGGAGAAGACAGATCCGCTCTTCCGCCTGATCCTTTGGAGGCCAGGGTTCGAGAAGGAGTTGTTTTCAGACCAGTCCCGCAAAGTCCCGACCGGAGTCAAAAAATTGTTGCTCGAGTATTAATAGTCCTATTAATTGTTGGATTGGGCGTTCTTGTTTACCTTATAGCCAAAGGATACCTCCTTTAAAATCTAAAACAAAATCCGCCCTCAATCTTAAGATAAGTAGGGCGGTTTTAGTTTTAAAAACTAATATAGGTTCCGATAGAATATTTTGCCAATGGATTAGCGGCTCCTCTAACGTCGAAATGGAGATGGCACCCCGTGGACCAGCCCGTCGTTCCAATGCGCCCGATTTCTTGACCCTGAGCAACTGATTGACCCGGGATAACTGAAATGCGAGACAAATGACCATAATAAGTAACGACGCCATTAGAATGAAGAATTTGGACCCTGTTTCCACCCACTGAGATATATCCAGCTCTTTGGACCGTTCCTGCCGCTGCGGCATAGACAGGTGTTCCGCAGCTATTAGCGACATCAATTGCATTATAGTAGTGTAGCCCCTGGGTAATCCGTCCCGATGTTGGCCTAATGAAATAAGAAGAAGCTATCGGTTGTTGGGCAACAATTTGAGGATGAGCTAATTTTTCTCCACCCGGAATAATTAAAAGATCGCCAACGAATATTTCGTTGGCGTCATCAATTTGATTAAATGAAAGAATTTCAGATTCTTTAATATTATAATTCTTCGAAATCTGTCCTAACGTCTCATTGCGTCCGACTAAATGAAGAGTCCCTGAAACAGGCAACATCACAAGACGACCTCCTTCCTTAAGTTGGCTACTTTTTTGTAGATCATTTGCCCATAATATCGTTTCAACAGAGATATTGAATTTGTTTGATAGGCTAGTGACCGTATCTCCCGACTGAATAATATAATTGAAAATTTGACTCTGGTAATCATATCCTCCACCATCTATTACCGATCCCAACGATGAGCTATTTACAGAAGGAGAAGTAGAGACTTGTAGACTACCGCCCTGAATAAAGCTAATATGAGAAAAAGAAAAAGTTTCCGCTTTGTTCGAAGCCGAAACAAACTCGCTTGAAGAATTCAACTCATAGCGATCAAACAGTAATTCGGCCCGCGAGGATGGCCAAAGAATAATTATAATCAATACTACCGCAAGAGCTAGGAATAATGCGCCAGCTCTTTTTGACAGATGCATAACAGATATTACTCTAGCGAATTAAATTTATATGTCAAGCCAATTATCCCCTAAAAGGGAAAATTTAAAAGAAATTACTCGTTCTGTTTTGAAAAAACAGAAAACAAGGCCTCAAAAGCGTCTTGGGCAGAATTTTTTGATTAACCAGGACGTGTTGCAAGACATTCTTAAGGCTTCTGAAATTGAATCATGCGATCATATTCTCGAAATTGGAGCTGGTTCAGGAACTTTAACTGAAGCATTAATCGAAAAAGCTTCATCCGTCATTGCCTTAGAAAAAGATCCTCATCTGGCTGATTTTTTAAAAAAGAAATTTT
This sequence comes from uncultured Candidatus Saccharibacteria bacterium, assembly GCA_964639775.1. GTDB lineage: Bacteria > Patescibacteriota > Minisyncoccia > Minisyncoccales > UBA1441 > CAZXEI01. The sequence continues at coordinate 351 of CAZXEI010000041.1, read as the reverse complement.
CTGGCAATAAAAACGTTAATATTATCAATGAAGATGCTCGAGACTTTTTACGTCGAAATAAAAATTGGCAAGGATATAAAATTGTCGCCAATCTGCCCTTTTACCTAACATCCCCCCTGCTTTTAAGTTTAATTAGTTTAGAGAGACATCCTTCTCTGATCATCGTTATGGTCCAGAAAGAAGTCGCTGAAAGAATTTGCGCTAAGCCACCAAAAAGTAATCGTCTATCCGTTATTTGCCAGCTCCAGGGCAACTGCCAAATCATTCGCAAAGTCAAATCCTCAGATTTTTGGCCAGAACCTAAAGTTGATGCCGCCATTCTTAAAATAATCCCCTCGGGTAATATCCTGG
>CAZXEI010000040.1:0-3733 GCA_964639775.1 uncultured Candidatus Saccharibacteria bacterium | reverse complement strand
TTACCTCACCAACAAGCTGATAGAACGCAGGCCAATCCCATTCCGATCGAAATCTTTACTTTATAATCTTGCGATTAAAAAGACTATCAGACATTAGCTCTGATTTCTCAGAGTTATTTCTGTGAATGGGGTATGTTGCCCACGTGTTACTAACCCGTTTGCCGGTGCTCCCGAAGGAGCCCCTTGACTTGCATGCCTTATCCACACCACCAGCGTTCACCCTGAGCTAGGATCAAACTCTCAGCATAAACTAAACTCAAAGCGATTCTAAACAATCAATTATTAAAATTTAAAGAACCGGACTCGATTCTAATCTATTTGCAGAGATATGTCAAATTGTTTCTATTCCTTCTCGACGGTATCTTTATTGTTATCAGTGACGTCTGCTTCTTTTTCAGTATCATTTGTTTCCTCAGAAGAAGTTGGATTTTCAACAGCTTTCTCTTCTCCTTCTATTTCTTTTTTATCTTCAACTACTTTTGTCGGAGCAGGCCCCTCTTCCGTTTTCTTATCACTAGCTTTTTTCTTCAGAACGTTTATCTTTTTCCCTTTAATTAAATTAGCTTCAACTAACATATTGTGGACTCGATCGGAAGGCTGGGCGCCAACGCTAAGCCAATAGCTGATTCTTTCTTCATTAAAGTTTTTTTCTTTAGTGAAAGGATTTAGGAAGCCTAGCTTTTCTTTAAAGCGACCTCCCTGAGGAGAATTTCTTTGGTCAGTAACAACAATTCTATAGAAAGGTTGGTTTTTACGACCTGTTTTGAAAAGACGAATTTTTAACATGATTATATTATGTACTTTTTTTAAAAAATTTCAATGCTTTTGTAGCGGCATCCTGTTCTGCTTCTTGTTTCGAGCTTCCTGTGCCAACAGAAAGTATTTTGCCATCCAGGGAAACAGAAACTTTGAACTTTTTGTTATGATCTGGCCCCTGAGTACTAACAATATCATAAACAGGTGCTTGCCGTAAAACCGATTGTGTTATTTCTTGCAACTCAGACTTAGCATCCAAATAGGCGGCCGATTCAATAATATCTGGCAACAAAACAAATATGTTCTTTTCTAAAAACGATTCTACTTTTTCAATTCCCTGGTCCAGATAAAGAGCTCCGATAAAAGCCTCCATTGTGTTGGCTAGAATATTATCGCTTACTTTATTATTTTTTTCTCCACGTGACAACAGAAGATAATCTTGAAAATTAAATTTATAAGCGATTTGGGCCAAAGTTTTAGTGTTTACCAAAGAAGACCTCCATCTGGTCATTTCCCCTTCCGTATTATCATAATGACAATAAAGATGTTTTGTTGTTAAGAACTCTAAGACGGCATCGCCAAGAAATTCCAATCTCTCGTTGTGCTCTAAATTAAAATCGTGATCTTCGTTTAAGAAAGATCGATGAACGAAACTTTGGATTAAGTTATTCTTATCTCGGAAAGATATCTGTAGCTTTTTCTCTAAATCGCTGAATGCTTTTTTTTGATATTGGCCTTCTGTTTTAATCTTTTTCATTCTCTCTTCTTCTTTATTTCTTCAAAAACAGCACCCAGAATACCATTGATAAAATGACCAGATGCCTTCCCTCCAAAATCTTTACCTAATTCAATCGCTTCGTTAATAGCTACTTTTGGCGGGACCTCTTTTGGATCGAGATAAAAAAGCTCATAAATACCTAGCCTTAAAATATTTCTATCTACCAGCGTCATTTTACTGAGTGGCCATTTTGGTGCCGCTTTCTCAATTATTTTATCGATCAGAGCGATGTATTTATCAACTCCCTTAATCAAGAGCCAAAAAAAATCTTCTGTCTCTTTATCAATTTTCAAGACTCGAGATTCCTTTAAAACATTTTCTGCATAACGAAGACACTCTCCCTGTTGCGAATCATAAAAATCCCACTGATATAATGCCTGTATTGCTAGAGAGCGAGCTTGATGACGCGAAGCCATTTTATGAAGGATTTTTCTCTTTCTTTCTCTTCTTTTTTTCCTTGTCGCCCATGTCCTTCAAAACATCGATCACTTCCCTATCTCGATAATAACCACAATAACCGCAGACAGTGTGAGGTTGCTTTAGCTTCCCGCATTTTCGACAGGCAACCAAAGATGGGGCCGAGACATAAACATGCATTCGACGTTGATCTCTTCTTGATTTTGTTTTTCTTTGTTTGGGAACTGCCATAATAAGAACTCTTAACTGTATCAGATATTATCTTTTTTGCCAAGTTTTTGAAACCTTAAGATGAAAGCTCTTTCGATGGATAGAACAATATCCATGCTTATTAATAGCTTCACGATGGAATAATGTTGCATATCCCTTATTTTGATTAAAATGATATTTGGAGAAAAGATCATGATACTGGATCATTATTTTGTCTCTTTTTACCTTAGCCATGATGGAGGCCAGGGCAACTGAAAGAATTTTCTGATCTCCAGCAATAACAGAAACTTGTTTTATGTTTGAGGCAATTTTAAAATTGCCATCTAAGATTAAAAAATCACCCGGGAAAGATAGTTCTTCGATGGCCTTAAGCATTGCTAACTTTGTAGCTTCTAAGATATTTATTTTATCAATTATTTTTTCTGAAATAATTCCTATTCCAAAATTGATTTTTTCGTTTTTTTCGACAATTTCAAAAATCTCTTCTCTTTGCCCACTATTTAATTTTTTAGAATCACGAATTTTTTTAAGAGAATCGGGAACACCGTAATCAATAAAATCTGATGGCAAACAGACAGCTGCTGCTACCACTGGGCCGGCCATAGCTCCCCGGCCTACTTCGTCTAATCCCAATATGTGTCGATACCCTTCTTTTTTTAATTTTTTCTCTAAAGCTAAATTAGGAATTTGTTTGTCAAAAGAATCAATTTGCATTATAATGATTTCAGAATTTATCTTTATTTTACCTTTTGAGACATGGAAAACAATCCTTCTTTAGTTAATCAGCTTCCTGAAACAGCCTCTGTCTTAATGCGCAAAGACATCGAAAAAGAGCTAAAAGAGGCCCATGACGAAGAAAGAATTGCTGATTTCAGCTATAAAGTAATGCCTTTCCTTTCTTTGGCTGAAAGAAAAATAGATTTTGGACTGAATTTAGAAGGAGCAACTATTCTCGGAACTGTTTCTTTGCGCGGAGTGGTGATTGACGGAGATCTCAATATGAATCACGCCATCGTCAAAGGATCAATATTTTTGGATCAAGCAGCCGTACTCGGATCAGTTAATTTAGAACAAGCCACCGTTAGAGGGGTTGTTAATCTTGTGGGATCTCAAATAAGAGATGATCTTAATTTTAATCAATTAATAAACAATGGTTTTGTCAGCTTGGCTAAAGCAAGAATTGGTCACGATGTTAATTTAATCGGTGGCAAAATACAAGAATCAAAACATGATAATTTAACCATTGAAGGAAATCTTTATCTGAGACAAGCAGTTATCAATGGCAATCTAAATTTACAAAAATCGTCAATTGACGGATCAGTTGACCTCATGAAAGTTTTAGTACTAGGTAATGTTAACTTAGAAGAATCTTTTATTGCTAAATATTTAATTATTCGCGATGCCATCTTAGAAGATGGCATTATTTTGAGAAAATCTCGATACCAGCAGTTGGTTAAATGAAAAAATTCGTTCATCTACATGTCCATTCTCATTATAGTCTTTTGGATGGACTTCCTAAGATTCCGGAACTTTTAAATTACACTCAAGAATTAGGCATGGACTCGGTTGCTT
>CAZXEI010000039.1:0-3767 GCA_964639775.1 uncultured Candidatus Saccharibacteria bacterium | reverse complement strand
CAAAGAAAAAGATGTCGCCGTTTGTGGTAGCGGAGATGCGGCAGCGACAACAGCAGTTTATCTGTCTCAGATAGCTAAAACTGTATACTTGATCGCTCGTCGAGATAATTTAAAATGCAATCCTTCTTGGCAAGAAAAAATCAAAGAGAACAACAATATCATATTGCTCTGCAATAATGAAATTACTGGGCTTTGGGGGCAAGAAAATCTAAAAGGATTAAAGCTTAAAAATCCTTATCAAGGCAAAAACGAACTGCCTCTTGATGGATTATTTATCGAGATTGGCGTAATTCCTTCTTCTTTGCTCGCCAAAAATCTTAACTTAATTTTAGACAAAGACGGATTTATCCTGGTAAATTCTCAAGGACAAACAAGCCGAAAAAACATTTGGTCCGCCGGGGATATTACCACCGGATCAAATAAATTATGGCAAGTTATTACTGCTTGCTCCGAAGGAGCCATTGCCGCCGAAAGCATTTATCGTTACACCAAAGAAGAAATTAAAGCAGATTGGCCGCAATTTGATAATCTTTAATCAAAATCGGCTTCTTGCTCGCATTGTAAGTGGCAACAGCCGGATGATAGAGAGGAACAATCTTAATCTCTTCGCCAAGTGAATTTGTTGCCTTAAAAACCCTACCTTTTAACTGAGTAATGCCCGGCATTTTGCCGTTCTGAATAACTTGATCGGACAAACCATATTTTTTAAGTAGATACTGAGCCGCGAAGTTTCCCATCGGGCAAAGGACTGACGGTGAGATAATTTCTATTTGTCGGTCAAGGTATGGGGCGCAAGCTTCTATTTCTTCGCTTAACGGATTGCGATTGTTGGGCGGACGACATTTTAAAATATTCGCGATATAAACATCTTTGCGGTTCAACCCGATAGCCAAAAGGATATCGTCTAAGATTCGACCGGCCGCCCCACAAAAAGGCCGGCCAGAAAAATCTTCTTGCCGGCCGGGCGCCTCGCCGATAAATATTATTTTAGCTTGATGATTTCCTTCTCCGATAACCGGATATCTCCGCCCTTGAAACAAGGGGCATCTCTGACAGGCGAAAACTTCATCTTTTATCTCTTTCAACTTTTGATCACAAAGGTCCATTGCCTTTGTAAATGTGATAAATTTTATTTTTCTTAAGAGCTTCTAGCGCAAAGTCAAGTCTTGATTGGCTTGTAGCATAAATTGTAAAAAGCGTATCGCCTTTTTCAACCGATTCTCCTGCCAATCGATTAAGATAGGTTCCGGCTTGCTGAATAGTCGGATTCCCCAAAGAGCGATTAACCCATCCCAACGCTTTATTATCTATCGTTTGGATTACACCCGATTCATCCGCCTTAACTTCGTAAACCATATCTCCAATTTTGATACTCTCTGAATCAATCTTAGGATTGCCTCCTTGGGCTTTTATAATCTTTTGCATCTGCTCCCACGCTCGACCACTGGTTAAACACTCTAATGCTTTTTTATTAGCTTCGCTCCCCTTGGCTTTGCCGGCTAATTTCAATAATTCAGAACAATAATAAACTGCTTTCTTTTGAAGATCGAAGGGGCGATTTTCTTTTTGCTGCATAACCCTCAACACGTCTCTCGCTTCTAAAGCCGGACCAATGCCTCTTCCAACCGGACCAAAAGAGGCATAGAAAACAACTTTAATTTTCATTTTGAAAAGACGAGCCAGGTTAAGAAAAAGCTTCTCTATCTCCCTCGCTTCTTCCAAAGATTTAACCTTGGCCGTTGGATTAATCGGAATGTCGATGATTAAACATTTAATCCCCATGGCCACTTTTTTAGCCATGATGCTGGTAACCAATTTGGCAAAAGGTTCGACCGGCAATTCATTGGCAATTTCAATAATCCTGTCATCGGCCGGCGCGATTCCATCCGCGCCCCAGATTATGAAAGCATTGTTTTTAGCCAACAACTGCTTAACTTCTTTGGGTGAAAAGCTAACCGGTGCCAAAACCTCAAAAGCGTCAGCTGTGCCGGCTGGTGATGTTACTGCTCGAGAGGAAGTTTTTGGCATTGTTAAACCAAGAGCACTGATAATTGAAACAATAATCGGCGTAATTCTATTTCCAGCCAATCCTCCGGTCGAATGCTTGTCCACAATTAATTTTTTTCCAAAATCGAATTGTTCTCCCGTTTCAACCATGGCTCGAGTCAAGTGATACAATTCTTTATCCGAGATATCGCTGAAAAAAACTTTTGAAAGATAAAAGGCAATTACCGCATCGTCTAATTGATAATTAACGATGTCCGTCATAACGGCCTTACTTTCTTCATAACTTAATTCTTTCCCCTGCAATCTTTTAGCAATATATTTAACCGATTCCGGCGTTCCCAACAATTGGATTTTAGCCAATTCGTCGTTTTTCATATCGGTCCTTTTCTTAAAATCTTGACATAAGCCAATTTGACCAGGGCTGATTAAAGTGCTGGTTAGATTAACCGAAACAACTGTTGGGCTGCCGCTATGCCAGCTTAAAATCAAACGATCCTTGTCTTGGATGCCATGACCACGAGCATCCTTTCGATGAAGATAAACAGCTAATTCGTCACCTGTTTGGACATCAATGAATTTGGTTCTGAGTTGAAAAGTAAGCATTATTTATAATCTTTTTAATTAGACCAATAGTTAAGGGCCCGCGCCAGGGCTGGGCAGCGCTGAGCTGCTCGAAGCATGTCTTCTCCTTCGCTAGCCGCTTCTACTGCCGCCCGAGCCGCTTTGGCTCCCTCGTGAGAACCATCGGGGTGCCCATGAATTCCGCCACCAAAATTAATTATCAAATCTTTGCCCAAGATTTTTACAAGATCTGCCATTAATCCCGGATGTAAACCGCCTGAGGCGACTGCTGTAACTGGCTTTAAATTACCCCAATCAGCAGATAAAAATTGGTTTATTTCAATGACTTCATCAGCATCTCCTTCCATTTTACCCACAACCGTTCCTGTGTGAAGATTATCAACCCCTGCTAGGCGAGCCATCATCGCTAAAACCATCATTGTTATACCATGGTCTTCTACTCTGGTAAAAGCTGAATGTCCGGCTCTATGACCATGAATGATCATTTCTGGGAAAGCTTTTCTTAATCCTTGTAATCCCGACCAGCCGACTGATACTATGTCCGCCATTATGCAAAGCCCGCCGGCGTCAGCTACCATTTTTGCCCGTTCGATCATTTGATCAAACGGAGCAGTAACGTTAAAAGCATAAAGCTTCGATTGACCGGTTTCTTCTTGAGCCAACCTGAGCGTCCTCATGGTTTCGGTTACCCTGCTTTGAAAAGGATTAATTGGCAAATCGGTTAAATTTTCATCATCTTTAACGAAATCAACTCCTCCCGTCCAAACCTGATAAGCCAACTCAGCGTTCTCTCGGGAATTAAGACCTATCTTGGGCTTAATAATCGAACCAACAATCGGACGAGATTTAATCCCTAAAATTTCTCTCACTCCAATCGAACCAAAAGCTGGGCCGGGAAAAGTATTAATATATTCAGAGGGAAGACTTAATCCAGTTACCCTTAATGCCTTTAATTCTTTCATTGAGAAAACGTTGCCCATAATCCCCGAAACCATCTGAGGTAGACTGCCCGGCTCGAATAATCCTAAAGGATAGGCTATTCGAGCCAAATTTTTTTTATGGTCAATTTCGTAGATATAGGCAGCTAAATCCTGAAATATTTTCGGTGATAATGTTTCTGTCGGAGTCCATGTCCCAACTGAAGATTCGGCTGCCACTTTCTCGGCTGTTTTTTCTAA
>CAZXEI010000038.1:0-3768 GCA_964639775.1 uncultured Candidatus Saccharibacteria bacterium | reverse complement strand
GAAAAGGCTAAAGACCTTAAAGATAAAATTAAGGCGCTGGAATCGAAGTTACGAGAATTTGAAGAATCGATAGATAAATTAGTAGGGAATCTGCCAAATATATTGCTACCTTCTGTCCCTCCGGGGAAAAGTGATTCAAGCAATGTGGTTGTGCGTAGATGTGGGCGAAGACCAAATTTTGGATTTAGCCCCAAAGGTCATTTAGAATTAGGAACAGATTTGAGCCTTATTGATATTAACAGATCTGCAAAAGTAGCTGGAAGTCGCTTTAGTTATATTAAAGGAGAAATAACTTTAATGCAGTTTGCTCTTCTTGATTTGGTTTTTGAAACTGCGGCCAAATTCGACTTTAAGCCTATCCTTCCTCCGGTGATGATTTATCCGGAATGGATGGGGAAAATGGGCTATTCTAATTTAGAAGAAAATAATATTTATCTGATTGAGAAAGATAATTTAAATTTAGTTGGAACTTCCGAACAAAGCTTAGCAGCAATGCATCAAGATGAAGTATTAGATGATCTTCCTTGTAGGTATATAGGTTATTCTACCTGTTTTCGGCGTGAAGCTGGGACATACGGTCGGGATTTAAAAGGAATTTTACGAATGCATCAATTTGACAAAGCAGAATTATTTAGTTTTTGTCATCCGGAAGAATCATTAAAAGAGCACGAATTATTTCTCAAGATCGAAGAAGAGATTATGGGTCTTTTAGGTCTTCCGTATCAAGTAGTTTTATTGTCGGCGGGGGACCTATCTAAGCCCTCGGCTATGACAATAGATATTGAAACTTGGTTACCGGCTGAAGATAGATATTGCGAAACTCACTCTTCTTCAAATTGCACTAACTATCAGTCTTATGGATTGAACATTCGTCATAGAGACAAAGATGGAAAGACAAATTATGTTCATACTATTAATGGGACGGCTTTAGCAATGGGTAGAATTTTAGCGGCTATATTAGAAAATTATCAGAACAAGGATGGAACAATAACTGTGCCGAAATGTTTACGTCGACGTCTTGGTTTTAAAAAAATATCTCGATGAACGAGGAAATTAAGATTAATGGCTTGAGGGTAAACTATCGCGTATCTGGGCAAGGTAAGCCAGTTATTATTCTGCATGGTTGGGGGAGCAATTTGAAACCATGGTCAAATGTTCAAGAAAAAATTTCAGCGAGAGGGTTTAAAGTGATTGTTCCGGATTTAATAGGTTTCGGTCGGAGCGATTTGCCCCCAAAAGGTTGGAACATGGATGAATATGCTGAATGGTTCGAATCTTTTGTCAAAGAAATATCTGAAAAACACAATGAATTCAAGAGACCGGTTTTTTTAATTGGCCATTCTTTTGGTGGCCGGATATTGATTAAAATAGCCGCTCGTAAGAAATTACTTTTAAGAGGGATTGTTCTTTGTGCAGCCGCTGGGCTAAAGTCAGATATAAGTTTGAAAATTCAAATGATTTCTGGCGTTTCAAAATCAGCTGCTCGGTTAATTGACAGCTTGAAGCTAAGCCGACTAAAAGACCCAATTCGTAATCTTTACTATCATCTTCTAAGACAGAATGATTACTTAAAAGTTCCTGAAACAATGAGGGACACTTTTCGGAAAGTTATTGAAGAAGATTTATCTGGATATCTGCCTGAAATAAAATCACCGACTCTCATTGTTTGGGGCAAAGAAGATCGCGTTGTTCCCGTTAAGCAAGCCTATCGTTTTTATCAAGGGATTGATAATTCTACATTAAAAATAATCACAGGGGTGGGGCATAGTCCTCAATTGGAAAGACCGGAAGATTTAACTGATTTTTTATTGGAATTTTTCAATAATCATTAATCAAAATGAATTTAAATTAATGATAGGAATTTCTTATCAGCAATATTTAATAGCTTTTTTAACTTTTGGATTTGCTTACTACGTCCGTCAAATTCTAGTTTATTTAAGGCTTTGGCAACTAAAACAATATCGTTGGGATCGTGTCAAAGACGATTTTAAAGAAAACTGGAAATATTTTGTTCCCAAAGCTTCAATAACATCTTTCTTGGTGGCGATGACGCTTTTTATTGTGTCGCAAAACAGCTTTTTATTGCTAGCCTTAGCGAATGTTTTGATATGGGGAGGGTATTCTTTAGTCCAACTCGTTAGAAGAAAATGGGTTTATCCAAAAGCAACTAAAAAAATGAAATTATTTTTTGTCTGTTTTTTGGTATTATTTATTTTTGTTTCTTCGATTATCTTTTGTTTGTTGCCTAATTATCTCCCATTGGGAATTTCCGTTTTTTTCTTTTTCCTTCCTTTGGTAATGATGATTTTTTTAAAATCAATGGAATGGCCAGTTTTTTTAATAAAGAGGAGAATAGTCAAAAAAGGCATCCAACGCAGAAATAGTCTTTCGGAACTAAAAGTAATCGGCGTGACTGGATCATTCGGCAAAACATCTGTTAAAGATTTTTTATATCATTTTCTAAGTTTTAAATATGGTGAAGACTCGATAACCAAGACTAATCAAAATGAAAATACAGAATTGGGGATTGCCCAGAAAATAATCAAGGGATTAGACAGCAAACATCGTTTTTTTGTTTGTGAAATGGGTGCTTATCGCAAAGGAGAGATAGGCAGAAGCTCTTTTTTGGCTAAACCTCAGATAGGTGTTTTAACAGGGCTAAACAACCAGCACTTGTCTCTCTTCGGCTCAAAAGAAAATATTATCGAAGCTAAATATGAATTAATTGAATCTCTTCCTCAAGATGGGTTGGCGGTTTTTAACGGAGACAATGAAGAGTCAATTATTCTTTATAAAAAAACAAAAATTAATTGTATCGACTCGCGATCTCGATATAGCTGATTGGAAGGCTTGTCAAATAGAGATTAAAAAAAATAGTCTCGAATTTGAGATGATTGGCCGAAATACAAAAATACCGATGAAGGCAAATCTTCTTGGCCAACAAAATATAATTAATCTTATGATGGCAGGTGCATTAGCCTTGAGGCTTGGTTTAAATTCTCAAGAATTATCTCAGGCTTGCCTGAGCATAGAAGCCCCGTCTAGAGCTCCAAAGCTTTTTAATTATCATAAAGGAAATGTCATTAATGCCAGCTACTCCAGTAATGTTAACGGAGCTAAGGCCCACATTGAACATCTTGATCTTTGGCAAGGGAGGAGAGTAGTTGTTTCTTTCGGTTTTATTGAATTAGGAAAATCATCTAAAAACGCCTATTATCAGCTTGGGAAAATATTAGGTTGCAAAATTGATTTAGCTATTTTTACTCGAGAAAACCATCTTGACTTGGTTCAACAAGGAATAAAAGATGTCAACGGAAAAACAAAAATGCTTTTTATTCCTTCTTCCGAAGAGATAATTAGAAGACTGCAAGAATTCAGAAAAGAAGAAGACGTTATTTTATTTGAAGGGAGAATTCCGAATGAGATTATTAATTTTTTCAAGGCAATAACATGAAGCCTCTGTTCTCAGCTCTTTCGCCTAATATTGAAAAAGACGATCTTGAATTAGTCCGCCATTTAATAAAAGGTGAAAAAAAATACTATTGTGGAGCGAAGGATCTTTTGTTAAATGATTTTTCTGCTTATATGGGAATTAAATCGGTTGCTTTTCAAACTGGTCGATCAGCTCTTTGGTCAATTGTAAAAGCTTTTTCTTGGCCAAAGAACAGCGAAATAATTGTTCCTGGGTTCACCTGTGCAGCGGCCGTAAATCCTTTGATCTGGGGAAATCTTAGGCCAGTTTTTGTTGACATTGACCAAACCCTTAAC
>CAZXEI010000037.1:0-3857 GCA_964639775.1 uncultured Candidatus Saccharibacteria bacterium | reverse complement strand
AAATTTTTTCATCTGTAACTTGACGCTCCCCTTTTTTAACTTTAACCTTCTTTTCTTTCGGCACCAAAATATTAAAAACATATTTTTCCAGGCCGAGACTATTAACTCGATGACGCAAATTCTCTACCACCTTATTCTCGTGGCCAGAATAGGTATGTAAAACATACCAATTTTTTTCAGATGTTTCTTCTTGTTTTTCTAACATAAAATATTAAAAAGCGAAACTAAAAAGAATAAAGCGAAAAACGTTATCTAATCCTCCTAAAATAATGGCAACAAAAAATGAAACTCCTATTACCAACATCGTATAACGAATCAATTCTTTCTTGCTCAACCAAGTTACCTTTTTCATCTCTTGTTTGACCTCTTTTAAAAAGATAACAATTTTTTCTTTGAAATTAGGCATAATATAATGAAAACACTATAGCTATTATGTTGCCACCCGTCAAGCTAAATATCAAGGTTTTTGACTTTCTGAGCCTCCGATTGAATAAATTTCTTACGCAAAATAACTTCTCGACCCATTAAGTTATCGAATACCTTGTCAGCTTGAGCAGCGTCGTTAATATTGACTTGCAACAAAATTCTGTTGGTCGGATCCATCGTTGTGCTCCATAGTTGTTCCGGATTCATTTCTCCCAAACCTTTATAACGTTGTATTGAAACGCTCCCTTCAATTTTCTTCAAAACTTCGCCTTTCTCTTTTTCAGTGTAAGCGTAATAAACCTTATTCCCCTTTTTAATCTGGTATAGAGGAGGCTGAGCGATATAAAGATAACCATGATCAATTACCGGCTTGAAATAGCGATAAAACAATGTCAGCAATAAAGTCCTAATATGGGCTCCATCGACATCAGCATCAGACATAATGATTACTCGATGATATCTCAATTTACTGAGATCAAAATCATCGGCAATAGCCGTACCCAAAGCAATGATTAGAGCTTTAATTTCATCTGAGGACAAAACTCTGTTTAATCTTACTCTCTCAACATTTAGTATCTTTCCTTTCAGCGGTAGAATGGCTTGAAAATTCCGATCACGAGCTTGCTTGGCGCTTCCCCCGGCTGATTCCCCCTCCACAATAAACAACTCAGACTCTTCTGCTTTGCGTGAAATACAATCAGCCAGTTTCCCCGGCAAAGACATACCTCGAACTGATCGCTTTTCCAAAACCATTTCTCGAGCAATTTTAGCCGCTTGATGGGCGCGAGCAGACAAAAAACATCCTTCGATAATACTTTTGGCTTGACGTGGATTTCTTTCAAGAAAATCTTGAAAATGGAAACCAATAACCTTTTCCACTGCATTTTTAACTTCTGGATTGCCTAGTTTTGCTTTAGTTTGCCCTTCAAATTGAGGATTAGGCAATTTAACCGAAACAACGGCTATTAACCCTTCTCTCGTTGCCAAACCGCTAAGATTTTCATCTTCTTTTTTTAGCAGATCATTAGCTCGAGTATAATTATTCAAAGTACGGGTTAATGCAGTTCTAAATCCCGTTAAATGCATTCCCCCTTCTTCGGTATGAATATTGTTGGCGAAACTTTCTTCTAATACTTCTGTTTCGTCAACATATTGTAAAGCTAGTTCAACTTGAATATCATTCTCTTCTGTCGAAACATAAAATATATCATCGTGTCTTTTGGGAGTATCAGCTACTAAATGTTTAACATAAGAACGCAACCCTCCCATAAAATAGAAACCGTAATGACGATGATTTTCTTTTTTCCGCTGATCGCTGATAGAGATTTTAACTCCTTTCGTTAAATATGCCTGTTGTCTCAAGTGTCGTATAATAACATCCCAGCTGAATTCTGTTTCTGGGAAAATATCTGGGTCTGGAGAAAAAGTAATGCTCGTTCCATCTTGATCAGATTTTCCAATCTTCTTCATTGGGCCTTTTGCTTTTCCGCGCGAATATTCTTGAACATAAACATAGCCATCTCTTGAAATTTCAGCCCTTAGGTAGTCAGAAAGAGCACATACTACCGAGATACCGACTCCATGAAGCCCTCCGCTTACTCGATATGCCTTCCCCCCGAATTTACCTCCGGCATGTAACGTCGTCATGACTGTTTCAAGAGCCGATTTCTTAGTTTGGGCATGAATATCAACTGGAATTCCTCGTCCATTATCAACTACCCTTACCTTATTATCGGGCAACAAATCAACTTTAATTTCATTGGCATACCCAGCCAAGGCTTCGTCTAAGCCATTGTCAAAACACTCCCAGATCAAATGATGCAAGCCTTCTCTTCCAGTTGATCCAATATACATTCCCGGTCTCTTGCGGACCGGGTCAAGCCCCTCTAAAACGCTAATATCTTTGGCTGTATATTCCCCTTTTGCATTTTGTTTTTTAGGTGTCATCTGATTATGGCTGGCGTAAATACCAATTTAATTTTTGGAATTCCTTTATGATTTTGCTTTCAACTTTTTTAACATCAGCTGCGCTTAAATTTTTATCAGGCGATTGATATACAATTCTCAGAGTAATGCTTTTTATTTTTGCCAATTTATCGTCCTGATAAATATCAATCAGATCGACATCTCTAACCAACTCTTGCCCGGTTAAGCTAGCTACCTGAATAACTTTTTCAATACTAGTTTCTTCCGGAATTACTACTGACAAATCCCTGATAATGGCGGGATAAGGAGAAATCGGTTCATATTCTTGATAATCCGAAGCCATTTTTGTTAATTTTTCTAAATCAATTTCCGCCGCGAAAACTTGGCCAGAGATGGATAATTTCTCGGTCAATTTCGGATGAATCTCTCCTAAAAATCCAATGATATCTTGCCCTAATTTGATCTCTGCTCGATGATTGGGGTGCCATGTTCCCTTCCCACCAAAATATTCAGACGTTTGATGACTATCAAACCAAATATCTGTTATCCCCAAACGCTCCAAAAGAGACTCAATCACTCCTTTTAAAGCATAGAATTCTTGAGGCCCAGACTGGCTATCAAAGGCTGCGATCCCTAACATTTCTTTTTCGTGGTCGGGAGCTTTAAATATTTTTCCCACCTCAAAGAGCCTAACCCTTTCAAATCTTTTTGTATTTTCCGATACTGCTTTTAGTAAATTGGGCAAAAGACTAAATCTTAAATATTGATAACGAGAACTGATCGGATTAATAAGCTCAATCGCATCGGCTTCATCATAACCAAAAGACGACATCTCTTTCTGACTGAGAAACGAATAATGATAAGATTCATTCAGGCCTAACTGGATTAGAAAATCTTTAATAATTCTTTTCCACAACCTGTCTCTATTGATTTTCGGAGGGATTAATAATGCACTTGGAATTTCAGCTTTAATATTGTCGTATCCGTAAAAACGGCCAATTTCTTCCACTAAATCCTCCGGCGCTTTAATATCCAAACGACGAGTAGGAATCTTTACTCTTGCCTTGCGATTCGAGAATGACAATATTTCAAAACCAAGTTTTTGGAATATTTTTTTTATCTGTGAATCTGAAATTGATGTGCCTAAAATATTACATGCCCAGGTCAAATCTAATGTGATTGTTCTAGGGTTACTTTTGGAAGGATAACTATCAACTATTAACTTGACCGTTTTTGGAGAAAGAATTTCTGAGCCAAGGGCCTTCGCTCTCGCAGACACTAAATCTATCAAATTTGGATCTAGGCCATTCTCAAAACAAGAAGAGGCATCTGTTTTTAAATTTATTTCACGTACTGAACGCCTGATAGTTTTTGATTCGAAATTAGCCATTTCCATCAAAATATTTTTTGTCCCTTTTGTTACTTCTGCTCGCCGGCCACCTTTTACTCCGGCAATAGCTAGCGGACCAGTAGCATCGGCAATTACCAGAACATCTTTCGACAAG
>CAZXEI010000036.1:0-3866 GCA_964639775.1 uncultured Candidatus Saccharibacteria bacterium | reverse complement strand
TCTTAACCAACTTAAATATTAGATATTTTCCAAAAGATCTTCGCCATCCCGTAAAGCTATGAAAGGCATTTTATTTTCAATAAAGAAATTTATGGATTTTTTGATAGATTGTGATTCAAAATGATTAGAGTTGTAGTGAGGCACAATACTATATTCTACAAAGCCAAGCCCATCCCAAATGATATGTTTTTTGTAAAGCTCAGGAACAATGGTTGAATCATCTATTAGATCTATTCCTTTTAGTGTAAGAGCTGCCAGACAAGCACCTGCGCTGTAACCAGAATAAACAAAATCACTATTTTTTAACTTTTTTAGAATTGAATCCAAGCCACTATAAGCAAAGGCTTTTCTTAAAATAAAAGCGTTTCCTCCCCTCACCCAAACCCCGCCAAACTCTTCTAAGTCTCTTTCCAAATCTGCTTGCTTACCAAAATAATTTCTTAAATCAAGATTGGTCGGCTTTAAACCAAGACTCGTAAGATCATCTAGCTCTTTTTGAGTGCTCTTTTTTCGACGCTCTAAATCATTAGAAAAATCTAGAGCATTTGAAATAAGAGCCACTTTTTTATTTTGAAATAAGTCCGCAAATTCTTCTGCTCTTTTCCCGAGATGATATGAAGATAAATATAATTTCATAATAAAATTATACCCAAAACTCAAGTTATTTTTGCAGGAACTGATGAGCGTGTTGGAACTTATTCCTCAAGTCGATCAAGCAGATATTCGACTCCATATTTGGAAAAGTAATCATTTTTAATACCAGCACTACGCCGATATGTAACAAACTCTTTGATATTCCTCAAATAAATCTCCCTGCTCTTGGTTATAATTCCAGTCGCCCTTTCTTTATCATTAACAAAATGACCAACTCCTCCTGTCCAGTTTACTGAAGCCTGACTATTTGCCAATTTTTCAAGACCTTGAAAACCTATTTCAACCCAAACTAAGATCGTGAAAACAAGTTTGCATGCAAGTTGATATCTCTTTCTTTTTTCTCGCTGATTATCGCTTCTCATTAAATACAAACTCATGTCAATTACAGCTAAAGCACTATCAACTCTACAATAGGGAAAGGTAATGACACCCCCAGTTTCGTTTTTAGTACTAGTAAACAGCTCCCAAATTAATTCCGATGGCAAAACTTCCCCAATTCTTGCCACCACCGGCGCTAAATATGATTCAACATTAATTTGAGCTTGATCTATATCTTTGGGTACGTAGCCCGTGAATCGTTCTATCATTAGAGATCAATATGCTTATAGCATGACTGTATAACAGAAATAATTAAATATATCAGAATATATTAGTCGCGGTTCATTTTTAAATCTTCTGGAGAATGCTTTTCATTAATTTTTTTTACAATGTCACCAAGCGTCGCATCAGAACCATTTTCATTAATTAGTTTATATAACAACGGAAGAAGAACCTTAGCTTCTTCTATCTGATTTCTTTCTCCGCCACCACCTCTTTGTTCATACACATGGATAAGGTACGCTTCATCGTAGCTTGGTGAAAGAAATCTTCTTATATTTTCTCCTGTTTCACTCAATTTTTTTATAAGTTTTTTAAACTTGTCATCTGAAAAAATTAAATTAATATTAATTGGTTCTTTCAAACCATATTCTTGTATATACAATCTAATAATTTTTTTTAATACATTCTGATGTTTTTCTAGAGCTTCTCGATATTCTATATTAGACTCCTTAAAATATTTGTCTGTTTCTTTCGATACCATTGTTTATCCTTTCAATTATCTTCTAACACCTTTATTGTATCAAAAAATATCAAGCAGGTCATGGTGAAACCTGCTGGTACTTATTTAGTTGGCTGAATGCTAAATATGGCTTTTTTCAATGCTGGCATCACAAAGACATTTGTTTTCCCTCGCTTATGATCTTTCTTCAAAATTCCTAGTTCAACCAATCTCTGTACCGCGTTGTATGCGGTTTGGTAGGGTGCTTTTGTCTTTACAGATGAATCTTTTAAAAACTGCTCTATGTCCGAGATAGTAACGTACAAATGTTCAAGCACATACTCCAAAGCGAATAGCGGAACTGTCGTACTGGTTGTAGACTGGACAACCCTGCTCCTTGCCTCTTCTCTAACTTGCTGCAATAAATCTATGAGCTCTTTTATTATTTGTGACTGAGTGATAACTGCCTCAAAGAAAAACCTAAGCCAGTCCTCATAACTCTGCTCATCAGTCACAGTTCTCAAAAAATGGAGATATTTGTCTCTTTCTTTTTCGAAATAATGACTCAAAAATAAGACTGGTTGTGACAACAGGCCATGTTGAAGCAATTGAGCCAAAATAAGCAATCTCCCAGTTCGACCATTACCATCTTCAAAAGGATGTATGGCTTCAAATTGCACGTGTCGAATTGCTATATCAAACAACGGTACTTCTTCTACTCCAGACTGTGGAGATATAAACACCGACATATAACTAGGAATATGGACAAACTCAGGAGGATAAAAATCCCCCAATTTTTTATTCCTAATTTTTACATTTTTTTTCCGATACGAACCAACTGGCCCAGACGTTGAGGGGTCGTCATCAGCAATTAAATGATGAAATTCTTTAATAAGCGACTCTGATATATTGCTACGTGACTCAACCATAGCTCCAACTTGATCGAGGGCAAATTTGTAGTTAACGGCACTAAACAACTTCAACTGCTTTTTTCTTTCAAATGACAATGCCTCATCAAGGTAAAGATCCTTTAAAGTAGCAGTGGTGCCTTCAATTTGGGCACTGGTTAAAGCTTCAATATTTTTTAAAACGTCAATAATATAACTGTCGTCGAAGATATCAGAAGAAATGTTGCTCACCACTCCGAGATTATGATTAGCCTCATTTGCAAGTGATACCATTTCTTTTGTGAAAAGTGTGTCTAAAGGAATATTAAAAATGTCTTCTCGCGTAGTATGTTGCATATTTAAAGTCTTTTAAGTATCTCATAATTCATTTAAAAAATGAAGTGATAATTTTAAATGAATTTTACTAGCTTGAGGAAATAAAACGCTGCAGGGGCGGAGGGGATCGAACCCACGACCTTCTGTTTTGGAGACAGACGCTCTTCCAGCTGAGCTACGCCCCTTCGTCTAAATAAATCTCAGAAAACATATTATACAGGATAAATTCTACTTTTCGCTAAAACCAAACGCTCTCCAATCTCCCGATATGAATAGCCTCTCCTGCGCAAGTTTCTAGCCATATTCTTAAGCTCACTTGGGTATTTCATTAGTGATATTTTCAAAGTAGTATGTTCTTATATTGTAAAAGTATTGAATAACTGAAAGCATGACTAACCTGCTCGATCCCCTCCTCCAAAAAACTTACAAGTACGACAAGGAACACCTTGAAGAAACCGAGGTACCTTTAGTCACTATTTCTGCTTCTTATAAAGAAGACGTTAAAGGCCTATTCGGCTACGCTGAAGACGAAACTATCCAAGACGTGGTCTTCTCGCGAGCTCACTACTCGATGGCAACTGGGGTCATCATGGAGGCTTGGGGCGATAAAATCCGCCCGGAAAAAGCTTGGATGGTTGATCCCACCAACTATGTTTCTCACAAAAAATGGGGCAGCATCGAGCTGACTGAAGATATTGGTAAAACTTTAGCCCGTCGGCCTCTCCTTAAAAGATTAAAAGATCTTGTCGACAAGTTTGGCCGAAGCAAACTGCCAATCTTGAGCAGTGTCACTCCGCCGCTCCTCCACCTCACTTCTCAAGTAAATAAACCGCTCCTTTCTTTTCATATTGCTGCTGGCAATATCCTCAGCGAACAAGGCCGCTCAGTGGTGGAGATGATCACCGACCCCCACGTTCGTGAAGAGTATCTTAATCACGCTGACCAGGAAA
>CAZXEI010000035.1:0-3994 GCA_964639775.1 uncultured Candidatus Saccharibacteria bacterium | reverse complement strand
CAGAAATCGAACCTCCTTGTATCACTTTGCTTTGCATGAGAGTTCCCTTACGAGAGCCTGAAGTTTTTTTTCTTGATCGACTACTCCTCGGATTCTTTCAGCCGTTTGGCCGGAGACAGAGATTCTACTCTGTATGGTCAGCAAAACGGCTGGGTCTTCTTCGCGCGAGCGATCATTAATCAATCGAACGCTCACCCCATTGTTTCTTTTCGCAAGCAGAACAAGGAGATCTTTGGTCGCAGCAACCATAAAGATCACCTCCTTTTGGTCGAACTATAAAGAATTTTCTAAAAAAGTCAAATTTTTTGATCAAAGATTATGAAAAAAAATAGATTTTGCTAAAATAGAATTATTATGTCGAAAACCAGGCAAAGATTTGCTTCTATTTTTTTCTTGCTCTCATTGGTTATTGTCGGTTGGTGGCTTTTTAATAGAATTTATTGGAATTTTAATTTACCTTCTTTGGCGGGGATAAACCAATTGATCGAACAGGTTAAGCTCGAATATGATCCGCTGGTGAATAATCCTGTCTTTTTCGAAAGGGAATCATCGGAATCTTTAAAACATTTAGACGTCAATAAGGTTTTTACTCTGACTAACCAAGAACGCTCAGAAGAAGGGCTGGCTTCTTTGTCTCGTAATAATTTTTTAGATCAAGCGGCTGAGATAAAAGCAGAAGATATGTTCACCCGGCAATATTTTGCTCACGATTCACCAGACGGAGAGGGGATAAGCTCCTTGGCCTTTCAGGTTGGTTATCGTTTTATTCTAATCGGAGAAAACTTAGCGATGGGTAATTTCAAAAACGAAGAAGAGCTTGTTCAGGGGTGGATGGATAGTCCTGGTCATCGCCAAAATATTTTACATAATCGCTATCGCGAAATCGGCTTAGCGGCGAAAAAAGGATTTTTTGGAGACAGAGAATCTTGGATGATAGTTCAGGTTTTTGGTTTATCTTTATCGTTATGTCCGGAACCAAGCCAAGAACTAAAGTTATTAATCGATTCGGGGACGAAACTGCTATCTGAAAAACATGCAGAACTGCAAAAGGTAAAAGATGATATCGGAGATATTTGGCCCCATCGAGGAGAAGAGTATCGTCGATTAAGCGAAGAGTATAATTTGTTGATTCAAGAATATAATGATTTGGTGTCTCAACAAAAAGCCAATATTAAAGAATACAATAATCAAATTGAAGAATTTAATTATTGTATCCAATTCTTATAAGTTTTATTCTTCTATTTTCCAGTTGATATCGCTTTCTTTGCCAACGAATTCAAGCCATTCGCCATCATCGTTTATGGCATACCATTTGTTTTTGGTTTTACTCCAAATTAAAGGCATTTTTTTATAAAAAGGTTTTTTGCTAATTTCTTTTGGCTTGAGACGATCAAGTTCTAGCCATTTTTTAGCGACCGTCTCAATACTATATTCCAGATTCCTTGATTTAGCCCAATCGGCGACACAGCTAATGGCTTCCTGAGCCTTGTCAACTGAACCAGCCAAAGTTAAAATTTCTTTAGCTGGTCGAGTATACCGAGCATAAATTATTTTTTTCTTTTTAGAATCGTTTTTGATCTGCTCCAACGAAAGCCCTCTAGTGTAAAAATAATGATTAACAATTTTTTGGATATCTGTTTCTGTTTCTTTTTTTGTTTTTCGGATAAGAGCCATATTAAACTTATTGTAACCGAAAATTATTCTTATGGCTATAATATGGTAAAATAATTTTATGATTCAAAGAATATTTATTGCTATTTCATTGCCCGAAGAGATCAGAAAAGCTTTGATTGAAATCCAAAACCAATATAATTTACCGGTTAGATGGGTTGACCAGGAGAGTCTCCATGTTACCTTATTGTTTTTAGGGGCTGTTCGCTCGGATCAGGTTAGTAGGATTATCAGAATTACTGAAAAAATTGTTAGCGGATATCCTCCATTTGTCTTGGATTTTAAAAGAGTAGCTTATGGACCAGATGATTCTATGCCTCCTCAGATGGTTTGGCTGAAAGGTAGCGATAATAATACTTTCAATAAATTGAGAAATGAAATCGACCAAAAATTGAAAGAAGAACAACTTTATTATCTTTCTGGCCAATCAGATGAAATCAAAATACATATTACAATGGGTCGCATTCGCAAATGGGAATGGTCAAAGGTCAACCCTGAAGACAGAGAAGAAATAAATCAGATAGTTGATTTTATGGTGCCAGTTAATGAAATTTTAGTCATGGAAAGTAAATTAATGCCAGGGCGACCCCCCAAGTATTCTATTTTGGAAAAAATTCCATTAAAACAATTGGGATGAAAATACATTGCATCGGGATAGGGGGCATCGGAGTTTCAGCTTTAGCCCGTTATTATTTAGCGAAAGGGTTTTCAATAAGCGGATCAGATCTTTATGATTCTGAGATTATCCAAGACTTAAGAGAAGTCGGAGTTAATATCAAAGTAGGGAAGCAAATTTCAGAAAATATCCCTTTAGACGTAGATATGATTATTTATAGCGCTGCTGTTCAGGAAGATAATTTAGAGATGCAGCAGGCTAAGAATTTAAAAAAGAACAATCAAAAATTAGAATTGTTAAGCTATGCTCAGGCGTTGGGGAAATTAACGCGTGATCATTTCACTATTGCCGTTTCGGGGACACACGGCAAAAGCACTACTGTCTCGATGCTATCGCTGATTTTGGTCAAGGCTAATTTAGATCCAACGGTAATTATGGGAACCAAATTAAAAGAATTTGGCAATAGCAACTTTCGTCTAGGTGGAAGTAAATATCTGGTTATAGAAGCTGATGAATGGCAAGGATCTTTCCTTAATTATTATCCGCAGATTATAGTGTTGACTAATATCGAAGAAGATCATCTAGATTATTATCGCGACTTGAAGCATATCAACGAAACATATTGTTCTTATTTGGAAAATTTATCTTCAGAAGGGGTGTTGGTCTATAATGAAGATGACGATAATTTGAAAAAACTTGCTTCTAATTGTTCTGTTAAAAATAAAATTTCATTTTCAATGGATCAAAAAGAGGCAACAAAAATTTCTCAAATCATTAAGATACCCGGAGAACATAATATCAGAAATGCTCTTGCTGCTTTAAATGCGGCGAAAGCGATAGGTGTTCCCGAAGAGGTGGCTTGCCGGGCGATGGAAGAATATCAAACATGTTGGCGCAGGTTTGATCAGAAAAAAGCACGTATTGGTTCCAAGAATATTTTGTTGATACATGACTATGCTCATCACCCGACAGAGGTTAAGGCTTTGCTCCAGACACTGGAAGAAAAATTTAAAGAAAAGAGCATTTATCTAGTATTTCAACCTCATCAATATCAAAGGGTTTTTTATTTCTTTGATCGTTTCGTCAAGGTCTTTCAGGAAAATTTAGATAGTCATAATGAATATCATATTATTGTCACAGATATCTATGATGTCCCGGGGAGAGAAAAATCTTCTTTCAAAAAGAAAGTTAGCGCCTTCAAAATGGTCCAAGCAATTAATCGCTCAAATGTTTTTTATTGTCCGCTAGAAAACCTCGACCGTTTTTTATCAGAGAATATTAAAGAAAATGACATTATCGTTGCTGCGGGGGCTGGAAATATTTATCGCTGGGCATCCGGATTGCAATTTTAATGGTAGAAATATTATTAAAATATGCTATCCTGATGTTGAACGAATGAGCGGTAAAAGAATATAATAAATATTCTATTCTCATTTGATCAAGTTATTATTCCAGAGGATTTTCCTCGAAGAATAAAGTAAAAATAATTAATTTATCAAAAGCCATGAGCATCGTTATTTGGGTCATTATTATCTTAGCGGCTTTAGTATTGTTGGGTTGGCTCTTTTGGTCTAAGCAAAAGAAAAACGACAACAAGCCAAGCACTCCCATGAAAACTCCAGAAGATTATTCGACACCAGAAGACAAAGTTCAGGAGTAAATATATTTTATTTCAAAACATCAGCGAGTTGACATTAAGCTCGCTAC
>CAZXEI010000034.1:0-4031 GCA_964639775.1 uncultured Candidatus Saccharibacteria bacterium | reverse complement strand
TTTATCCAGACGGAGAAATTACCGGCTATTTTGGTCCTAAAACCAAAGATGCTGTTATTACATTTCAAGAGAAATATCGAGAAGATATTCTAGAACCATGGGGTTTTGAAGCCGGGACTGGTCTTGTTAGCCGCACCACTCGCGCTAAACTTAATGAAGTTTGTTTTGAAACCGATCAATCTGATTTATTAGAATTCACTCTTACAACAATTGATCAACCCCATCTGATAAAATTGGCCCAAGCATTAAAAGAACAATGGAAAGAGATCGGCATTAAAGTAAATATCAAATATTTGCCGGCTGGAGAGTTAGAAAGCGCCGTTATTAATCCTCGAAATTATGAGGCTCTTCTGCTTGGACAAATGCTTGGAACGATCCCCGATCCTCTTCCTTTTTGGCACTCATCTCGAAAGAGAGAACCCGGTGTTAATCTAGCTCTTTATGAAAATGATCAGGTTGATAAGTTGCTAGAAAAAGCCAGGGCAACCATGGATCAAGAAGAACAGAGAAGCTTGTTAGAACAATGCCAAGATATTTTGTTAAGCGATTTACCAGCCATTTTTCTTTATCGATTAGATTATATTCATTTTGTCTCTCCTCGTATTAAAGGATACGGTTCAGAACGTATTATTTCCCCGGCTAAGCGCTTCACAACAGTTATTGATTGGTACGTCAGAACTAAAAGAGTCTGGCACGATTAAACAACTCTTAAAAAAACAAAAGCCAAGGTGGCGGAACTGGTAGACGCGATAGCTTCAGGAGCTATTAAGCGTAAGCTTGTGCGGGTTCGAATCCCGCCCTTGGCACAGAAACATAATACTTTCTTTGTGTTTTCTAAACATTAATTAAACTTAATTAATTTCGGCCATCTAGCCGAAATGCTGTAATTTAAAACATGACTAAAAATGATTCTAAGTTATCTATCATCCCTCTCGGCGGATTAGGTGAGGTCGGCCGAAATATGACATTGATTGAGTATCAAAAAAAGATACTCATTATTGATGCTGGCGTTGGTTTTCCGCAAGAAGACACTCCGGGCATTGATTTCGTAATTCCTGATGTTTCTTATCTTAAAAAAAGAAAAGATGATATCGTCGGCATGGTTTTCACTCACGGACATTATGACCATGTCGGTGCTTTGCCTTATGTCATCGATAGCATCGGGCAAGTTCCTATGTTTGCTTCTGATTTAGCCCGAGAAATTATTCTGCGACGAGAAAAAGAATTTCCTCATCGTATTAAAGCAGACGTTACTCCAGTTAAAGCAGGACAGACTATTGTTCTCCCCCCTTACAAAATAACTTTTGTCCATCAGGTTCATAGCATCCCGGCAAATTTTGGTTTATTAATCGAAACTCCTAACGACAAAATCTTTCACACCGGTGATTTCAAATTTGACGACAACCCAGTTAATGATCTCCCTGTTGATTTTAAAGAATTAGAAAAAATAGGGAAAAAGGGGATTACTTTGTTAATGTCTGATTCTACTGACGCTGAAAACCCAGGACATTCTCTCTCTGAAAAAGTAATTAGCGAAAATATCGAGCAAGTTATCAGTTCTGCTCCTCAAAGAATTGTTGTAGCCACTTTTGCTTCTTTGATTAATCGTATTCAACAGGTTATTACTTCTTCTGAAAAAAATGGACGAAAAATAATCGTCGTTGGAAGATCAATGAAAGAAAACGTAGAAGTCTCTCAAAATCTCGGCTATCTGAAAATTAAACCAGGGACAATCGTCAAGGCAGATCAAGCGGCTCGGTTGGCTCCCGAAAAAATAACCATTCTTTGCACCGGGAGTCAAGCCGAAAGCAAAGCAGCTCTTCCTCGAATTGCGAATAATGAAGATCGCCATATTAAGTTAGAACGAGGAGATGTTATCGCTTTTTCTTCTTCGGTTATCCCAGGGAATGAAAGAACTGTCCAATCTTTAAAAGATCGTTTTTATCGTCAAGGACTGGATGTAATTCATTACAACTTACTGGATATTCATGCTGGTGGACATGCCCATAAAGAAGAATTGCTTCAAATGATTAAAATCATGAAGCCGAAATATTTTATGCCCATACATGGATACTGCGCCATGCAAATTAATCACAAGAAAATAGCAATGGAAGCCGGCCTTCCCGAAAAAAACATTGCTATCGCCGAGAATGGACAGGTTGTTGAAATATCCGGACAACAAATGACTGTTGGCCGAAGAGTTGTTCCTGCTAGTTACGTTTTTGTCGATGGGCTGGGCGTTGGTGATGTGGGCGAAGTAGTTTTGAGAGATCGTCAGAATTTAGCCAGGGACGGGATGTTTGTGGTTATCGTAACCATTGATCATCGCACTGGCAAGATACAAGACTCTCCCGACATCATTTCTCGAGGTTTTATTTATCTACGTCAATCTAAGCAATTGTTAAAAGAAACTAGGAAAAAAGTATCAGAAATTGTTTCTCGATCTACTCGTGGCAGTAAGAAATTTGACGTAAATTACATTAAAGCTAATATTAGAGATGACATTGGTGCTTTTCTGTTCGAAAAAACCGAACGACGCCCCATGGTTTTACCGGTCGTTATTAAAATTTAATCATGACAATATTTTCTGGCATTAGACCCAGCGGTCCCATTCATATCGGAAATTATCTGGGAGCTATTAAAAACTGGCTAGCCCTACAAGAAGAACATCATTGTTTTTTTTGTATCGTTGACTTGCATGCCATTACTACTCCCTTTGAGCCGGAAAAATTAAGGCAAGATATTATCAGTTTAGCTGCCCTTTATCTCAGTCTTGGATTAGACCCAGAAAAATCATCTTTATTTGTCCAATCAAAGATAAAAGAGCATACTGAATTAGCTTGGCTTCTGGGGACAATCACTCCTCTGGGCGAATTGTCGCGCATGACTCAATATAAAGAAAAATCTCAACGGCTTCAGGCTTCTCAAATCAATGCTGGTTTGCTTTATTATCCTATTTTAATGGCAGCCGATATTCTGCTTTACCAAACCGAAGCCGTACCAGTTGGCGAAGACCAGAAACAACATGTTGAGTTGGCTCGAGATATTGCTCAAAAATTTAATTATCGTTTTGGTGGGACCTTTAAGATCCCCAAGGCTATTATCCCTGGAGAGCCGGCGCGTATTCGATCTTTGACTGATCCAAGTAAAAAAATGTCTAAGACTGATGATGCCCGAGGAGCTATCTCTTTCTTAGATTCTCCCGAGGAGATAAGAAGAAATATTATGGGGGCCGTTACGGATTCTGAGAAGGGAATTAAATACGATCAGAAACGCATTGGTTTAGCCAATTTATTGGTTATTTACAGCCATATTGAGGGCATTAGTCTTCAAGAGACTGAAGAAAAATTTAAAAACAAAGGGTACCAAGAATTCAAAGAAAGCCTCGCCGAATCACTTATTTCTTTCATCGAGCCTATTCAAAAGAAATATGCTGCCTGGATTGAACAACCTGAAAAGATCAAAGCTATCTTAGAATCTGGTCAAATAAAAGCCCAAGCCGTAGCCGAAAAAACCATGTCTGAAGCTAAAAAAAGAATGGGTTTAGACAATTGACGATTAGTGAAAATTACTATATCATTATGAACAGTATGACAAAGTATCAATTGAATCTCCTGATTTCTTTCAAGTTGGATCCAGAACAAGTTAATCCATATCAAGAAAAAATCATCGATCAAATCAAAAAAATAGGGGGCGAAGTTTCTGAAGTTGCCGAAATAAAAGAGCAGATGCTTAATTTCCCGATTAAGAAAGAAAGAAAAGTCTGGTTATCCGGTTTTTCTTTCTCTATTGATCCGACTAAAATTTCAGAAGTAAAAGAAATTATCAGTCAAGATTCGAACATCTTGAGAAATATGATCACAAAAGCCTCTACCCCGAAGAAAATTTCTCGTCGCAAGACTCGTTTAATGGAACATGAGGCCGAGAAAGAAACAAACAAGGAAAAAGTTACTCTTCCTAAACCCGATGTTCCTGAAGAGAATTTAGATCAAAAAATTGACAAACTTATAAACGAAGCTAAAAAACGAAAA
>CAZXEI010000033.1:1496-4570 GCA_964639775.1 uncultured Candidatus Saccharibacteria bacterium | reverse complement strand
CAATTCCCGCAGAGCTTGCCCCTCTTAATCGCCAATTATCAACTATAGAGACATCTTCTCTATCCGGGCTTATCGGCTCTGAATCCACAACTACCTCTTCTGAGTCCAATTCTTCATTATCTAAAGCAGATTCTTCGATAACAATTTGTGCCAATTCTTCTGGGCCTTCCGTTTGTGCCAATTCTTCTGAATCTGACACTTCCACTATTCCGGGAGAACTATCATTTAAAAAAGGCTTTTGATCAGCTGCTTCAACATATTGGACTTGATAAGGCGTACCGAAAAGCTGAACAATTATTGCCGTTGACTTGCCGTCGAACTCGTCTTGAACAACAGCCATCCCTATTTCTTGATAATGAGGATTCAAAATATTAGCTCGATGAGAATCCGAATTCATCCAAGCTCGATAAACTTCTTCCGAGTCGAAGAAATGAATAGCTAAATTTTCTCCAGCATATTGATAACGATATCCCGCCTGAGAAAACCAATACCAAGGATCAATGCCTGCTGGACTGCAGTGAGAAAAATATTGGTTTTCGATCATATCTTGAGCTTTTTGATAAGCAGCCAAACTCAATTTATCATTCAGTTTTAAAGAAGGAAGTCCAGCCAATTCTCTATCTTCATTGACAAGCTCTAATAAAGCATCGCCGGTAACTTCGGCAAAAAAAACAGATTTTGGGAAAAATAAAGCAAAAGAAACAAGGCCTATTCTAAGAATGACCAAGATGATCAAATAATAAATTATTGTTTTCTGAAGCCAACGTTCTGATTTCATGCTAAATTATTTTGACACGAAATCCGTTCTTGTCAATAGTGACCCTATCTCCTCTTTTAATTTCATCTCTGAGAATGGCTTGAGCCAAGGCATTGCCAACTCGATCATGCACCACTCTTTCCATTTCTCTGGCTCCGAAAGCAGGACGATAACCAAGTTCTACTATTTTCTCTTCCAAATCTTTGTTAGATTGGAATTCTATTCCTTTTTCAGCTAAAGATTGACTTAATCGATTTAGCATTAGTCCGGAAATTTTCAACAAATGTTCTTGCGTCAATGTTTTGAAAATAACAACCGAGGTAAATCTATTTATTAATTCTGGCCGGAAATATTTATTTTCCATAAGATGATCCAATAAGTCATTTTTAACCATATCAAGAGACATATCGGCTTCAATGTCTTTTCGAATTAATTCAGCCCCCGCATTAGAAGTAGCAACGATAATTGTATCTGAAAAAATAACCTTTTGGCCAAAACCATCGGTAAAATATCCTTCATCCAGAATCGTTAAAAAAAGATTCAGAATATCGGGATGGGCTTTTTCAATTTCATCCAACAAAACTAACGAAAATGGATTTTCTCTTACTTGAAAAGCCAATAAACCTGTTTGCCCTTCTCCGCCTATTAAACGATAAATATCTCTAGAACTTTGAAATTCCGACATATCAATTCGAACCATTTTATTCAAAGAGCCAAAGTATATATCTGTCAAAGCTTTTGCTGTTTCTGTCTTCCCCACCCCCGTTGGACCGAGGAACAAGAAGGAACCCATCGGCTGAGCTCTTTTAGTGGTAACCTCCGCTCGAGCTCTTCTTAGGGCCGCGGAAACTTCTGTTACCGCCTCTTTCTGATTGATTACTCTTTGATGAATCAATTTTTCCAAATTGAGTAACATTTCTTTTTCAGAAGATTGAATGCGGCCAATTGGAATTTCAGCTCTACGCGAAATAATCTCATCAACCCAATCTGGCTCAACGGACGGTGATTTCGTATGCCTTGAGGCGAAAACCATTACTTCGTCGAGCAAATCTATCGACTTCTGGGGAAATGGTTTTTCTTGAAGATAACGAGCGCTCCTTTCGACCGTTCTTTTCAAGACAATATATGGAATAAATTTTCCGTAGCGATACTCAAATTCCGGAACTAAATATTCCAAAATACGTAAAGTTTGATGAGGCGAAGATGGAGCAACCTCTACTTTATTAAATAAATTCAATAAGGCTGATAATTTTTGAATATGATCATGTAGTCCGGTATAAGAAGCGATAGCAATCACCTGAAAACGTGAAGATTCTAAATATTTGACCAATAATCCAGATATGTCTACGGCCCCCACTTGAGTTCCTCTAACGAAATTTTCTAGATCGCGGATAACCAAAATAACATTACTCATGGCAATCGCTTCTTGGAAACAGTCATCTAGAATTGTCTCTACTTCTTCAATAGACGGAGCTCTGGCAACAACAGTTGATAAATCAAGCTCCATCACTCTTTTCCCGTTTAAAGGTGGCAAAGAACTGTTCCAAAAGCTTTTAGCAGCCAGAGATTTCACAACTTCTATCCGTCCACTTCCCGGTTGTCCTACCAATAAAACATTATTGCGTCCTGAACTAGCAAGAATATTCTCCACCTGCTCTACTTCTGTTTCATGCCCAAAAATATCAGACCGTGTTCTTTCTTTTCTCGCAATTTGAGTAAGGTCTCGCGAATATTTATCAATAGTGATTGTATAGGCTGCCGCCCAATGCCGGGCCAAGCTTCCTTTTTGCAGAAGATTGTCGTAATCCCAGAAACGTTTTACTTTTTCGCTGTCATATTTCAAAGTTTCATACCACTGAATAATGTTTTCTACATCTTCAATGGTTAATTCTTGTTCAATCAAAATTTCATTTAATAGAGATGAAAAACGGAAAACTACCCAAATTAAATCACTAACTGTGATGAATTTTCTTTTCCGAGCCAAGGCTCTTTCGCCTGCGGCTAAAACTATCTCTTCTTGGCTCATGGTTGGATTTAGCCAAACCGTCTTTTCAATTTCTATCTTTATTCTTTTTAGGGCAACTTCTCTGTCAAGCATCATTCGAGACAGGATAAAATCGAGTTCTTTAGCTTCTGAGAATAAAGATTTAGCTAAATGCTCCGTTCGGAAAACTCCTTCTTGCTCATTCGTCTTCATAAAAAGATAAGCTGATCTAAAATCAAAACAATCAGCTACATTCCCGTTCTGATCAAAAACTTTCTGTAAAATGAATTTCGAGTTAATTTTCTTGAGCTTAAAAATATAAAATAAATATTT
>CAZXEI010000033.1:0-1486 GCA_964639775.1 uncultured Candidatus Saccharibacteria bacterium | reverse complement strand
CAAAAAAAACCAAATAGTCCTAAGGCTAATAAAGAAAAACTAAGCCAAAACTCCTCATTCTGCCAACCTGTCAAATCATAAGTTAAACTAAGGATAATTGTTAAAAAAGACAAACCTAGGCAGAGCAGGCCTACAAAGTTGGATATCTGGAAAAATTTAATCCAAAAAGATCTAGCTAATTTAAAAATCAACGCTTGGTCGGGATTAAAAAATGGTCTTTTGGAAACTAGATTATCCATCTGAGTCCTAAAATAATAAGAGTTACTATTATCGGTCCACTGAGTAACCAAAGACAGAATACCAGTAAGCCAATAATCATTATTAAAATCTCAAAGATTATGGCAAAAATTATTAAAAACGAACGGGCCAAGGCCCCTAAAATTCGAGAAGTTAGATTGGCAAAAAATACAGAGGTATATTCTTTCAAGCTAAATCCTCTTGGGTATTTCCAAAGGTATTGACGCCATGGAGAGAAAAAAGTCTTTAATAAAACGAATAAGGAAAAATAATTAAATCCGAAGCGCAGAAAATTAACATCAGTCTTGATGATATTCCAGGGTGTCTCAATAAAATACCAAGAAAGCCACCAAGTAATTAAATTGCCTTTTTTGTTTTTTCGGATTTCAGTTTTATCCATAAATCAAGTGGGCATATGTGGGATCGGACCACAGGCCTCACGGATGTGAACCGTGCGCTCTACCACTGAGCTATATGCCCAGCATCACTTACAATCTTATCATCTTAATTGTTTTTATAAAAGAGAAAATGCCGGAGTTGATGCTCCGGCATGAGAATGAAACCAAGCTAATAATTTATTTCAATTCAACTTTAGCTCCGGCTCCTTCAAGTTTTTGCTTAATCTCTTCAGCTTCTTCTTTCTTGGCACCTTCTTTTACTTTCTGACCTTCTTGCTCTGCCTTATCAACCATATCTTTCGCTTCTTTTAATCCTAACCCTGTGATATCGCGAACAACTTTGATAACTTCAATCTTTTGTTCGCCCACTCCTGCTAGAATTACATCAAAAGAGCTTTTTTCAGATGATTGTTCGGCATCATCGCCAGAAGCTGGAGCAGCAGCTACAGCCACTGGAGCAGCAGCCGAAACTCCAAATTTTTTCTCTAAAACTTTAACTAACTCGGCCAAATCAATGACGCTCATCTTTTCGATTTCTGAAACCAAAGATTTCAATTGTTCAGGCACAATCACTTCTTCGGTTGAAACCTCTTCTTTTTGATCTTTTTTGTCTTCGCTCATATTAATTTTATTTAATTTTATTTAATTATTAACTTTTTGTTTCTGAATTTCGGACAAAACGATTACCAACCCTCGAGCAGAACCAGATAAAACATTAGCTAACCCAGCTATTGGGCCTTTTAGCGACCAAACCAGTCTCGTCAATAAATCTGCTTGAGACGGCAATTGAGCTAATGAAATAACAGACTCATCTTCTTGGAGTTGATTATCCCAAATCCCTCCCAAAATTT